>JAFZSS010000157.1 GCA_017619255.1 Muribaculaceae bacterium | reverse complement strand
CAGCCTCGGCAGCGGCCTCCTGAGCGGCGCGCTCTTCCAGCTTGGCCTTGCGCACGGCGCGACGCTTAACAGCGTACTCGGCGGCGTACTTGTCCAAGCGGAAGGTGAGGAAACGGATGACCTTCTCGTCGCGGCGGAAAGCGGTTTCCAGCTTGCCGACGATGGTGGGATCACCGTCAAACTCAATCAGGGTGTAAAAACCAGTGTTCTTGTTCTCGATGGGATATGCGAGCTTGCGCAGTCCCCAATTCTCTTCGTTCTCGATCTTGCCACCATTGTCGGTGAGCACGGTCTTGAACTTTTCTACCGTTTCCTTCATCTGATCATCAGACAAAACGGGAGTTAAAATGAAAACGGTTTCGTACTTGTTCATAAATCGTTTAAAATAAGTTGATTAATAAATATTGTGCCAAAAAAGCGGGGCAAAGTTACAACAATTTTCTGAAACAGCAATCAAATTCAGGAAATTTTTCCTCAACCACCTTATCAAAACAACTATCACAATACCCCTTCGTCCCTAACGCCTAGAAACAATAATCGCCCTACGGGCGGGAAATTAGACAAAAATCTTTATTAAAATTCTGATAAACTTGGCGACACCTCAGCAAATCAAGCAAGCTTGTTCGCATGTTTGCACAAGTTCCCCGTGGGTAGCACGAGTAAAGAGCAATGCGGATGCCCTTCGTTAAATTGGCTACGCCTAGCAAAGGTTCGTAGTTTAATGTTATTCATTGAGGGCTTGGTTGATGACACGGATATACTCCTGCTTGGAATACAAGCCAATCACATTCTTAGGCTCACCCTCGAGAGGGCAGATGAGCAAGTAAGGGATGCTGCGAATCAGAAAGGTGTTGGAGATTTCAGGGTTGTCATCCACATTGATGCGGTAGAAGTCCACCTCACCGTTAAAATCTTGAGCCACTTGTCGCAAGATGGGCTCCAAGCGCTTGCACGGCAGGCACCAGTCGGCATAGAAGTCAACCACCACAGGTCGGGGATTGAGCATGACCCAATCAGCGGCGCTCCAGTCGGCAATGACTTCCTTGAAGCGTTCCTGATCGATGGAATGGACGGTATACACGGTGTCCAGGTCAGCACTATAGCGTTGAGCGTTGGCTCCAAAGGCCAACGACAGCGCTACCAGCAGGAAAAGAATTATCCTCTTCATCATCTCTAAATCCTAAGCATTATTGATGAGCCTTGCGCAGCAGGTCGTTGACTGTCTTGACGGGATTGAAGGTATCGATGGGCACCTCGACAAAGATGGTATTCCAGTTGCTCATTGAGCCGTTCCACAGGCCTGGCAACTCAAGCGCCTTAATGTCCACGCCATCCTTGCTCTTGACACTGATGAAGCCGGTATTGTCATCGACAAACTTGCGCAAATCAAATTTGATGCCCTTGTAGTCCTTGATGTAGCAAACCAGGTCAACCGGGTTGAAATGGGTGCCACTGCGCATCATCTCGACAGCCGCCTCGTCATCGGGATTGATCTGTGCTGACTCAAGAATCTGCGGCGAAGCCGACCCATCGGCGTTATAGGCCAAGTATGGACCGCCACCGGGCTCGCCCTCGTTAGGCACGACGCCGCACACACGGATTGGACGGTTGAACTTGTCACGCAGCCAAGCAGCGAGAGCGTCATCGTCCATTGATTCGGCAGCCTTGTCAATGATGCAGAGCGTCTGCTGTGCATAGCGCAACATCGCCTTGAGTTCGCCAGACTTGACATTGCCCTTATCAAGAGCCTCAAGGTACTTCTTCAACTGGCGCTGTACCTGGATAAGGTATCCACCAATCATCTTTTTATAGCGTGTGCTCACGCTGCGCAGTCTCAGGGGCACGACATTGTCCACATTCTTGATGAACACGACATCGGCATCACGCTCATTGAGGTTCTCGAGCAATGCGCCATGGCCCGCCGGGCGGAAGAGCAAGTTACCATTAGCATCACGATATGGTGTGTTGTCCATGTTGACGGCAATGGTGTCGGTAGATGCCTTCTGCTCGCTCAGCGTGATGTCATACTTCACGCCCCACACCTTTTCCATCAAGGGCACCTTGGCCTTGATGAGTCGTTCAAAGCCGCTGCGATGCTCTGGCGAAACGGTGAAGTGGATGCGAACACGACGATTGGCATCGGCAGCATACTGTGCGCCTTCCTCGAGATGCTCCTCGAGCGGGGTGTGGACAGTGCCCGCTGCAGCGCGGTGGAACTTGAGCAAGCCCTTGGGCAGGGCGCCATAGTTCATACCCTCTGGCATCAGCAGAGCCTTAAGCACATCGGCATAACGGCCCGCCTCGACGAGTTCGGCAACATTCTTCTGATAGAGGGTCACACAAGTCTTGTTGAGCTGGGGGAAGAACGCGAACTGGGTGACGCTATCAAAGAACTGCTTCTCAAAGTCGGTATCAGGAGTCGACTTTCCCTCGTTGATGAACGCGAACAAATTCTTGAACATGCGGCTTGCCGCCCCCGACGCAGGCTGGAACTTCTCGATTGAAGCGCCCCCGCCCTGGTATTCTTTCCACAACTTGATGCACTGGGTCTGCTGCTTGGTGTCGAGTCTCATAATACCCTTACCCACCGTTGCCGCAGCCTCAAGTTTGAGCCATGGGAAGCCCGTCTCGAAACGCTTGAGTTGAGCCTCAATCACAGACTCGGTGATGCCCTTGGCTGCCATCAGTTTTTTGTCATTCTCGTTCCACATAACGCAATAGTTTTTAAATTTGTCCCAAAATTAGCTTTTTCAATACGACCATGCAAGCAAATTGACATAAAAAGGTTAAATTTGCGTGTTTTTTATAGCAATGAACATCATGATGACGCAGGAATACTTCACGCCTCAGGAGCGACAGGAACTGTTGCAGCTCGTCAAGGACCTGAACGACAAGCTGGGAAGCCAACTGTCGCGTCACGACATCAATTTGGTGCATTCGCTCATCGAGAAGGGCATCACCACAGCGCATGTCTTCAGGCGTGACCAGTACGGGCTCAATCCGGTGCTGCGCCACCTGCGCACGGCCCACACCCTGTGCGAGAGCATCGCACCCGACCGCACGATGGTCATCGCCACCATGATCTATAATCTGTGCCGCGGCGACTATCTTGATGTTCCACGGGTCAAGGCACTCTTTGGCGAGGACATCGCGCGCGTGGTGCACGGGCTATTGCATGTAGCGCCGTTGTACAAAAAGCAGGCTGCCGTCGAGAACGAGAATTTCCATAAACTCCTGCTCTCCTTTGCCGAAGACATCCGCGTCATCCTTATCATGACAGTGGACCGCTTGGCACTCATGCGTGCCATCAATCACCATCCCAACGAAAAATTCGTTCACGAGATTGCCAGTGAGTCCCGCTATCTTTACGCTCCGCTGGCCCATAAACTAGGCTTGTACGCCATCAAGACCGAGCTGGAAGACACTTCGCTCAAGTACCTGAACCGCAAGGTCTTCACCCAAATCGCCAACCGCCTTGCCGAGACCAAGGAGGAGCGAGACGAATATGTCAATAACTTCATCAAACCCATTGATGAAAGACTCAAGGCCGAGGGGCTGAAATATGAGCTGAAGGGACGCACCAAGTCCATCAACAGCATCTGGCAGAAGATGCAGAAGCAGGGCGTGGACCTGGGCGGCATTTATGACCTGTTCGCTATACGCATCATCCTGGACTCCACGCCGAAGGACGAGAAACGCGCCTGCTGGCTCGCCTACTCCATTGTCACTGACATATACAAGGCCAACCCGTCGCGCTTCAAGGACTGGATTTCCGTCCCCAAGAGCAACGGCTATGAGTCCCTCCACATTACCGTTTACGGGCCCGGCGACAAGTGGGTCGAGGTGCAGATACGCTCCCGTCGCATGGATGAGAGCGCTGAACGCGGCGTGGCAGCACACTGGCGATACAAGGGTATCAAGAGCGACGGCGATGTGGACAAATGGATGAACGAGGTGCGCGAAATGCTCGAGGCCAGTGGGCAGGAGGGCCAGATGAGCCTGATGCGCAACATGGACACCAACCTCTATAACAACGAGGTGTTTGTCTTCACCCCCAAGGGAGACCTTTTCCGCCTGCCACAGGGGGCCACAATCCTTGATTTCGCCTACCACATCCACTCCCGGGTGGGCAGCACATGCGTGGGAGGAAAAGTCGATGGCAAGAACCAGAAAATCAATTACCGGCTGCGCAGCGGCGACACCATCGAGGTCATCACTTCCTCGACCCAGACGCCCCGCCTCGACTGGCTCAACATCGCTGTAACCAGTCGCGCTCGCAACAAAATCAAAAATGCCATCAACGAGCGCCGCGCCAACCAGTCATTACTGGCACGCGAAGCCCTGCAACGGCGGTTCAAAAACCGCAAAATCGAGCCTGACGACGCCATTCTGGCCCGCGTTATCAAGAAGATGGGCTACAAAACGACTACCGAGTTCTATGTCGCCATCCAAGAGGAGATTATCGACATCAACACCGTGGTCGAGCAATACGAGGCCCTCACCGCCAAGCAAGACGAGGCCACGCCCCGTGGCACCGCCGAGGAATTTGTGCTTCAGCAACCAGCATCACAAGACGAACATCCAGACAGTGATATCCTCGTCATAGGTGAGGACATCAAAGGCGTGAACTACAAGCTCGCCAAGTGCTGCAAACCCATCTTCGGCGACCGCATCGAGGGCTTCATTGCCAGTGACGGCGCCATCAAGATACACCGCACCGATTGCAAGAACCTCACTCACCTCAAGGAACGCTACCCCTACCGCATCATCCGCACACGATGGACGGGAAAAGCAGGAAGTAAGTTCCTGGTTACCCTGCAAGTGCTCGGGAAGGACGATATCGGCATCGTTTCCTCAATCACCTCGGTCATCAACAAGACCGCCGACTGCCTGATACGCGGCATTTCGGTCCAAGCCGAAGGGGGGCTGTTTGAGGGATTTCTCACCGTTAGCGTCAGCAGTATCGCCATTCTCGACGACCTGATGAAGAAAATCCTCAATGTCAAAGGCATCAAGCAAGTCAATCGTCTGTGAGCAATGAAAACCATAGCGGCAAAACTTGTATGGGTCAACCAATATCACTACCTTTGCACCCGTTATGCATGTCATATCAATAGAAAAACAAGTCATCAATGAGATGCCGGTGGTCTCCTTCCCGGGACACATCCATGTCATTGACTCCATCTCGCAAGTCAAAAGTGCCGTCAACGCGCTGCAGACGGCATCGTGTGTCGGATTCGATACCGAGACGCGCCCCACATTCAAGCGAGGCGAGAGGCACAACATCGCCCTGCTGCAACTGTCCACCGACAGTGACGCTTTCCTCTTCCGCGTCAATAAGACCGGCATCCCCGCCCCGCTCAAGCAATACCTCGAAAACGCCGAGCACATCAAAGTGGGCGTTTCCACCACCGACGACTTTCATCAGTTGAGCCGTGTTTGCGACTTCACCCCTCGAGGATTCGTCGAGCTGCAGCAATCTGTCAAGCAATATGACATCACCGACATGAGCCTCCAGAAAATCTATGCCATCCTGTTCCAACAAAAAATCAGCAAGGGGCAGCAACTCTCCAACTGGGAGGCAACACAACTCACAGAGGCCCAGCAGCGATACGCCGCCATTGACGCATGGGCCTGCCTCCGCATCTATGAATACCTTCAGGAAGGCAATTTCGTCCCTCAAGAATCCCCATTCTGGCACGAAATCACCGAAGAAATTTGACTTTTTTGTAAAAAAGCATTGTTTGGAACAATTTTTGCAGTACCTTTGCAGGCCGTTTACACGGATACACATAATCGGGGCTGACTGGCTTTGACAGCGTGTTGAGGTGGTAAGCAAGCATGCAGAGCGATAATGGCATGGCTCTATAATCTCAGTCATTGACAAATTTAAATGGCGAAAACAATTACGCTCTCGCTGCCTGATCGAAAATAGTAGGTCACGCTCAATCACTGCCAAGGGCGGTGACGAGACATCACCCAACTGCCCTCGCGCCGAGGCGGGTTGAAACGGTGGTGCCGGAATATCGGCGATAGGACGAAGCCTTCCTCGAGCTAAGTCCGAAATTTAGAGGATAAGTTGCCAGTTGGTCGTCCCGGGCCTGCTGTCAGTCGAAAACCAAGCCGGGACTAAGCATGTAGAAACCTTATTAGTTCCGCGGTTGGACGAGGGTTCAAACCCCTCCAGCTCCACAGAAAACACTGCGAGCAGATGATCAAATTCAGTCATCTGCTCGCAGTATTTTATTGGGATGGGGTGTTGTGGGTGGTTAGCGGTGGCGGAGGATTTCGACGATGCGTGCCATCTGGTTGGGGATGCGGATTTGCTGAGGGCACTTCTTCAGACAGGTCTCGCAATCGACGCACTGGGTGGCCCAGGCCGAGGCGTCAGGCAGTGCCTGTCGCAAGCCGTCGGCGAACTGCTGCTTGCGGGCCATGTAGTCGGCTGCTTGTTTCTCGGGCAACGGGAGAATTCCCTGGGCAACGGCCTCGTTGTAGTATGCGAAGTTACCTGGTATGTCAACCCCGTAGGGGCACGGCATGCAGTACTCGCAAGCGGTACAGGGAATGACGGGGAAGCCTGCCATGATGTCGGCAATCTCTTCAAGTACCTTGTTTTCGGCCTCGGTGCATGGCTCGAGCGGAGAGAAGGTGCGGACATTTTCCTCCATGTGACTCATCTGGTTCATGCCACTGAGCGTGGTGAGGATGTTGGGATGGGAACCTACCCAACGGAATGCCCACGCTGCCGGGCTATCATCGGGGCGCAGAGCAGTAAGACGCTGAACGAGGTCTTCGTTCATAGTGGCCAAGGCGCCTCCCCTGAGGGGTTCCATCACGACGGTCTGCACGCCGGTCTTTTCCATCTTGTTATAAAGATACTCGGCATCTGCGTCATGACGCCAGCCCGAAGTGTTGAGCGATGCATGTCGCCAGTCGAGATAGTTCATCTGAATCTGTGCGAAGTCCCAATGGTACTCATCCTGATGGTCAAGCAGGAAATCAAACACGCTGACATCGCCGTGATAAGAGAATCCCAAATGGCGTATGCGGCCAGCCTCGCGCTCGCGCAAAAAGAAGTCCAACAAACCGTTGTCAAGGAAACGACTCCGGAGGGTATCCATTCCACCTCCACCGACGCTGTGGAGCAGATAGTAATCGATGTAATCCACCCGCAAATCGCGGAATGACTTCTCGTACATCTTGCGGGCCTCATCCATCGGCCAGAGGTTTTCCTTCTGGTTGGACATCTTGGTTGCCACGAAATACTTCTCACGCGGATGACGGCTCAATGCCGTTCCTGTCATGTCCTCGCTGCGTCCGCCTTTATACATCGGAGCCGTATCGAAATAGTTCACGCCGTGTGCGATGGCATAGTCCACGAGCTGGTTCACCTCCTCCTGACTGTCGGGCAATCGCATCATGCCGAAGCCCAGCAGCGAGACCTTGTCTCCCGAGCCGTGTTGCACACGATAGGTCATCTGATTCATCACATCATCGCCTTGATTGGCTTGCGGCTTACTTTTCTCTGCTGCCAACACTCCCAGCGGATTAACAGCCATCACAGCGGCGCCCAGTCCCAACTTTTGCAGGAATCGGCGGCGATTCATCTCCGGTTGCTTGTTTCCCATAACGATTCTTGTTTTATTGTCCACATTGGGCTTCCCCTGAAACAGATGTCAGGGAGCGATGTGCAAAGATAACAAAAAGCACATTATCAGCACAACTTTTAGCATTAATTCGCCCGATGATTATGTGTATTTTATGGAAATTCATACCATCAAGGGAGACAACAGAAATTCTCTGCTCCACCATGTGGTCAGTTGCATCTCAGAGCCTATTGTTCTGTTTCTAACGCCAGCGCAGGGTTTGCTGTCAGGAAAATACGGGCTGAGGTTTGTCGATAAGCATATAGCTTACCAACAAATGCGGGGTCATAGAGTGATGTCGTTGATGGAGGTGCCGTTCTCGAAGCGGTCGAGATCGACATATCCCTTGATGCCGTCCACCTTGCCTCGCTCGGTGAACTGCCAAATGTTATACTTTCCCCCACCCCTCAACGCCGGCACATTACCGCCATAACGGGCAATGAAAATGATGCACTTGTTGAAATCGGGTGCCAGCAGGTCGTTGTAGAACTTATACTGACTATACAGCACGGGATACTTACCATAGTCGGCTTTCACCAAGTTCATGAAGGTCCACAAGCGTTGCTGCAGCACCTCGCGCTTTGCATACTTGTTTCCCGCCTCCTCTACATCAACCATCGGCAGGAGGTCCTGCTCACCCTTCTTGACTTGCCGCTTGAAATTCCTGTACTGCTCTTCGGGTGACTTATAGCTGGTAAAGAAGTGGTAACTGCCCACCAGGAGGCCTTGCTTGCGCGCCTCGGTGATATTCCTGCGATAGGTCTTGTCAACGAGTGAGGCGCCCTCGGTGGCCTTCACATAGACAAATTGTATTTTTTGGTCCTGAGCGACGCGTTCCCAATTTATCTTGCCCTGGTGCTTGGACACATCTATGCCGTTATACTTGTTAGAGGCGACGGTGGAGCGTTGCTTGCGTCCCACATCCACCTTGTGATACACCAGGGCGATGGCACCTACTGCCACAAGAGCAAGCAGCGCCTCAAAAGAGTGTGACTTGACACGGCGCTTCAAGCGCCGCCACCATGCTTTGAGTGGCGACACCTTTTTGCGGCGCGTGCGGCGGCCTTTGGTTCCTTTTCTTTTAGATCTCGTGCTCACGAATCAATAATAGTTCCTGGTCATGTCATACAGTTTGCGCAAACGAGCAGGATTCTTGGAGAAGAAATCACGAGCGTGTCCCGACTCAAGGCCCCAATAGTGCTCACAGGCCGCACAGGGCTTGCCAGAACGGCAATGGCTACACTCATAGGAGCGTGATATCCTGACAATGCAGACGATGCCCTTGGAGGGTTTATTCTTCAGTATACAGTTCTGATAACTGGATTCCTTAGTCAATACAAAACTGAACATACCCAAGTCCATCTTCCTGACTCCTCCGCCCAACAAGGGAACACCGACAGGCGGATTATAGGCATCAGGAGTTCCTGTTTTGGAGAATAGAACCAGCCCCTCGTTCAAACCATCAACCGCCGTTTTCATAGGCCCTAACAAACTCCCTCTTTGGGCCTTTCTGAACTCAGTCAGGAAGTTGTTCCAAGTATCGTTGTAGTTCGAATTCCCAGCAAACGAGCGCAATGAGTCATTCACAAGCGACGGGGAAACTGTACCCTTTGGATATCTGATAAACGAGGCGTTCACTCCAGTCTTACTGATCATTCTTGCCCAAGCCTCGGCAAGCTTCACACAGTTCCACATGTTGTCTCCCTGGCCAAGTGTCCAAGGCACAAGCAATGCACGGAAGTCCTCACCATCATTAAAACGGTCGAACCGTAACTGCGTGGGCTCCGGCGACACCTCTCGCAAACCATACACACGCTCGTCCCAATTATCCATATCGGCCACCAACTGGCGGAACAGATTGATGTCGGCAGTACGGTTATAGAGCGCATCCTCACTGCTCTCCTTGTAATTCACACCATAAATCGTAGAGAAGTTGGATACAAAAGGCTGAAGGCCCAATTCTTGCTGATTCTCCTGTTTTTTACTGTCCTTGAACCTCAGAAAGCCATCATTGCCCATCGTGAAATAAGACTTGCTGCCATCAATCGGAAGCAATGTTGAGCTACCAGAAGCCGTCTCGTCGGACAAAGCCAATGCTACGAGGCCAACGGGATAAACATCATCGGAATGGCTTAAGAATTCAGCGAAATCACAGCCACTCCAATGACCTTCAGAGTTCTTGGCCCATGGCCTGGTGAGACGGCCGAAGAACATCACTCGCTTGTTGTCAAAGTCAGGCACGCCATATTTTCCCGTCCTAGTGTCCAGATTAATCAGTGTGGGGATGCTCAACACGGCAGGCAAAGCCTCCATCGGCTTGAATGTTGAGCCCACCGAACGGCGGTTCAACGAAGGGTTGCGTGTGGTCAACTTCAGCATCTCGGGGAAATCGTTGTTGTCAAACAGCGTGGTATAGAACGGCGATGCCAACACTTCTCCTGTCGCCATATCCATAATGGTCAGCGACATATCATACTGTTCCTTGACCTGCGACTTGGGCTTGATTCTGCCATGCTTGTCAGGACTTATCATTTTGGGCAATTCAGCCACATACTTCTTGATCTCGTTCTCAAATTCGCGTGACAGCAGTGGGTCGATGGTGAGCTGCACTGTATCCACATTCTCACGGTTGGACAAATGCTGGGACAAACCATGCAACAATTGCTGGGTGAACAAGTCGGTCTGGTAATCCGAGATGAAGAAACGGTCCACACCGATGCTCGACTGCGTGAGGTAGGATAACATCTGCATGGGATTGTCCTTGAACAAGGTGATTTCACCCAATTTCATGCTCAAGTCATTGTCCTTCACAGTGTACATCAGAATCTTCATCCCGTCCTCAAAGGGTACTTCGGTGCGATGAGTGCCTTGCTTGTGTTCTAAGAATTTCTGACTTTGCTTGCTACCAATGACCATAATACCGCACGAGTGCGACAGCCTCAACTTGCCCTTGGAATAGGAGAAAGTGATATATGCGCGCTCGGGCGACTGACGCGTGTCTTGCATCTTGATGTTCACCGCGTGAGGAGTACCATTGCAGTCAAAGGCCGTCTTATAATACTGGTAGTAGTCAATGGCTTCCGGCTTCTTCTCCTTTTCCCCCGACGCTACTGGACGCGTCCACAGCAGGATGCCCTCATTCAAGATGGCATTGAAATTGACCACATTCTTCTGATCGAAGACTGAATCGCTGTGGATAGGAAGCACGCTGTTTCCATAACTCAGGTAAATGGTTCCTTTATCATCAAAGAGACAGTTCTCAGCTCCCTCAATGACACCTGTCCACGGTGTTTTCATCATCTTCACCTTAAACATTGAAGGGATAAGCGAGATGGACTCAATCTTCACGGGCAAAATCTTCTCGGGATTGCTGTCTCGTTTCTTTTTGTCAGACAAGTAACTCTTGCAGCGGATGTTAAAGTAGCACTCACCCAGATGCTCAGCCTGACGCTCCAGCAATTGGGGCAAACGGCTGTTATAATAGAACCGCCTGAGGTTTTCGTCCTTGATATACTCGGGGTGGATGCCCACGAGCCTCAAGTTACTGGACTCGATAAAGGCGTTACCTTCCTCTCCAAAGGGCAAAGCAAACTCCAAGGCTTTGTAACGCTTATTCAAGGTCTCCAGTGTGGTGGCCTCGACCGTTGTATCCACACATGACAACAGCAGAGACAGCACCGAGTCGGCCTTGGTGACGAAGCCCGCGCCGTTTTCCTGCGGGTCATAGACCTCGGTATCGGCCGCCCTTCCCAGTGCGGTGCACTGCTTGAATAGCGACAACCCGACAGCCAGCAACAATAACGCCGGCGCGACCCAGATAATCAGCCTTTTCCTCCATGGGTCTCTTTCTCGCCGTTGTCGGTTATTTAATGACGGTTCCATGTTCTAGAGTTTTTAGTTGTCAGTTTTAAGATTTTAGTCTAACAGCTAAAGCCTAAATCCCAATCAATAAGGCAAATTGACGGGTCTATCGTTGCGCAACCTGGAATCGATATACCTGACAAGCTTGAAGTAGTAATCCTTGGGCAGCTCTGTTGCTTGAGGATTACCAATAATCGAATCGTTGGGGATAGGAATAGATGCTACTTCCCTGCCCAAGATGGTGACGGTATCCACCTTACAGCCCAGCTCAAGCATGGTGCTTAACAACGATTTGTTTTGGCTAATGACCCTGGTATTGCCATCAGGATACTCCTCGTTGGGATTGACGGGGCTCACGCTGATGCGTGCCGAATCCATCTGTTCAAAAGCCTTTAACGAAGCATCGTTCCACGGCTTGAGATAGACCAGGTTATTGCGCACACTGTCCATCGAGAGTTTAAGCGTGTCACAGCACACCTCGTTGATGCTGTCAGGCAACAAGGCCAACATCAACATGAGGTTCTGTTTCTCCTGTGGCATGAACTGAACGGCGTAATGCATCTGTCCCTCGGCCGCTTGCTGCTTGTTCAACAGTTTGTAACCCATAAAACCCAAAATTCCTCCCAGCACGATACCAGCCACAGCACCGATGATAAGAGATTTGATGCCATTGCGGCGACTTGATAAATTCAACATATCTTCTATTTCGTTAATGTTTTCGTATTTATGTTCACTCAAATAATCCATGAATTGTTCGACAAGTTCATTGGCCTCATGGCCATCACCCTTGCCGCTTTCCACAGGCGCATAATATCCCACGACATCTTTGACTAACTTGTCAATGCCATCATCGCTGGTATTGTCCAAGGTCTCTTCAAAATTCTCCACAATCAGGCCATAGACCGTAGGATAATTGTCTGCCACCGCAGCCATCTTGGCCCAATTCTTCACATCCATCATGTGGGTCGGATTCCACATGCCGTCCTTGCCGAATAGAAATGCCTTGACAGTAGGTGCCACGATATCCCTGAAACTAGACCAATACTTGGGCAAACCTTTTGCGCTCTTGAGCAACAACTCTATCTTACTCAGCACAAGTTTCCCATTGGCCGACTGGAGCAACTCCATCAGCTTGTCTTTGCCCAGATTCTTCAGGCTCTCGGCCTGCACCGAGTCAGTATCATCTCCACTCTTTATTTTTACCACTTGGTTAACTACTGCATCCAAATCCTTAAAAGAGTGTGTCTTGGCTGCCTCGTCAATCCACTTGCCTACAAGCGCCTCTTGTTCCTCGCTCAGGCCCCTGGTTGATGGCACAATGGTAATTTTCGCAGGCTTTCCATATGCCTTGACAGGAACAAACGGATATTTCTTCATGAAGCCAATGACCTTCCTCAAGTCATCAAGTCGTGAAGCATAGGGGGTGATTAACCGGCTGAACATTTCATGCACGCCAGGTTCCTTCATGCGTTTCTGCTCTTCATAGATAGCATACCATTTCTCTATGGACTCCAGACTATCGAGTTTAAGGCTTTCCAGATACTTGGCATTCAACCCCTTAAGCATTTCTTCGGGCACACCATCGGTAAATAGGAATCTATACCTGCCATTCTCCAAATGCTCTTTCAAGGCTTTGCGTTGCAGCAACTGCACCTCTTCAGGCGAAAACTCCTTGGCGTCATTCATAGCACTGAACAATTCCCTGTTCAGGCCATCTATCTCCCACTTGAGCGAAGCATCATGTACCAGTGCGGCAAACTGTTTCCTTACCCCACTGCTCATCTTATCATAGAAATGTTTGAATTGCTCCCAACCCATGGGCATGACCTCACTCAATTGATGTCCCATCTTCAGCCAGAGGTTCCACTCATTATCCTTGAGCGTCGCCACATCCTTTGCGAAGATTCCGTAAGCCTTCACCAGTTCCTCGGTGGTCATCAACGGCTCTTTTGCACCTGGATAAGGGAACAGCGAGGCAATACGGGACTCCAATGCCGTGAGAGGTAGCTTGCGTGAGATGGCTTCGAGCCAAGTCATACGCAAGTCATGTTGACCAGGTTTCACGGCACTTCCCGCTCGACAGAAGACAACAGCGACGCCATCCAACACCGGTTCGAAATACTCGTCGACGCAGAAAGCAAAGGTAGCATACCGCCTCAACTTGATATCTATGCTATCGATAGCAGAGAGTACAGTATTCATCTCCAGACAAGTGAAGATACCATCCTCGCGCCAAGAGTCATCAGCCTTGGGGGTCACCTCTACCATCAGACGCCTGCCAGTGACAATGGCAGCCTGAATGTTATGGGCCAGTGTGACGGCGTTAGATGTGGTCATGGGAAGTTTTTCCTTGACCACCGTTTCCAGATCCACACGACCATAAGTCATCGTGGCAATGCGAGGCATTACCGCAAAAAGCGAAGTGAGGCTAAAGCCAATCTTGTTCATGTCCTCACGAGACACCTCATAACCGGCACGGAACGGGTAGTAACGCCCCATGGCCTCGCTGACCACCTGTGACCCCTGCACATGAATCAGGATGTAGCGGTCGAGGTTGTTGTTATAACGCCAAACCAGACTGGCATGGTGCTTGGATAAAACGGGAGGGTTATCAATAAACCACCCACTCAGGGATTTATTGAAATCGCTCACATCACCCGTGTAAAACAAGGTGCCATCACCGATTTGGTCTTTCTGCGCGCCCGATGCGCGCTTGGGGATATTGATGGTTGTACTCATAATGGGTTTATTGGTTGCTAAAGAAATAGTTCAGTGTCTCGGGGATATCAGCTTTGATATTCGTTGGAACACATGCATTCTGAGTCAAAATGTCTATCAGGAGTTGTAATGACCCCCAACAAAAATGCTGAGCCATGTCGTGGCTGGTCTCGCGCACAAAGGACTTGATGATTTTGCCGTTGTCCAGATAAAAGCGTGTCACATCGCCCGGATCATTCTGATAAACGGCTAAGCCAGAGTCAATTGGGGTGGCAGTGAAAAAGACATGCGGGGTCAACGGCTTAGCCGTGTCGGCAGCTATGGAAGCCGGCCTTTGGTTACGGACCAGACTCTTGTTCAGCAACTCCCTGAATGCAAAGCCCATACCACGGCCGACACCCAACACAATATGCTCTGCCTTTTCCTTTCCTATCCAACCGCCGTCATCAGCATCAAGTGCAGGCATCAATTCGGCAAGGAAAGTCGTGTAAATCCGATTGCGTCTCGACACCTCGCCCTGTCCAATGGTGGCAGCAAGTGCCTTCTTATAATCTCCTGCCTTCTCGCCCAGCAACATGTCGGCATTGCGGAAGGCCAAATACACATTAGGCGCATGACCAGTGAAGGTATCCAGATAATGCCCCACCTCCTGGGACAAGACAGCGGCACTCTCCTGTGCGCTGAGGTTGTCGCAGATAATCATATCTGTCGCATTCTGGCAGTAGCACAGCGGGTAGAAATGCTTCAAGACATTCTCCTCGTAATAGTCCAAATCCTCAGGCAGTCCCGTGATCATAGGCCAAACAGCTTTGAGGGAGAGCAGGACAGAGTCTGTCATGAGTTCGTTCAGGTGAGAAAGGATATACTTACCAGAAACGCTCTTGCGCCTGCCTTGCTCATGATAATCACCTGTTGATATCAGCGCACTGATATATTCCCACTGCATGTAATCGACATGCCTTGCCCAGCTGTTGATGCTCACAGCAGGATAACTATCCAGATTGAATCCCTGGCTGGGCACTATCAACTTCAACTCGTGGCCCGACGGAGCCTCATATCGGACCAGCCAGAAAAGCCCTGGCTTGATATGCTCGATACGGTCCTTCAAGACAAAAAAGTTCTTGATGGCCTCCAGATTCTTAAAGGCTTCGCCTGGTATATTCAGGAAATTGACCCATAAGTCCCTACCCCGCCGGTTGGACAAGTGGGCACCATAATGGTTCTCGGGACGGCAAGCATACACCTCGGTACCTCTCATGCCTCCGGTATCGGCATTGAAGGTGTCATAGAAGAAGGTGCCGAAACTGCTATAAGGGTAATCCAGTGGCAGTTCCTTGGGTCGGTATCCCAGCACATGGAACGCGTGAATCAAGTCAAACAGCAGGTAACTCTTGCCGCACGACGGGGCGCCGATGACTGCGATACTCAATTGTTTGGACAATGGATTCATAATCGTGTCACATAGGGTAATGGATCAAATCAGCAGATGTCAAAGATGCGCTCCAGCATCGCGCCATGAATGAATGAGCCAATGCCATGATTATTGAAAATATCCATGCACAACTGGAAGCTGCCAAAGCAGGCGCGTGACCCCATATCGCTGAATTTCGTTGTAGAGCCTTCACGATAGAAGTCATACTCGTCCTGATTGGGATTATTCTTGAGACCATTCTTGTACACACGGTAATCCTCGGTTATGGGTGTACAGGTGAAATAGACATGGGGAACAAATGTGTCATTGTCCTGTGGCTGCCAGCCAGTCTGGGCCAGAATCATCCTGAAGGCCTGTCCCTGACCACCAATTCTCGACCTGATATGGTCCTCTAAGTTATCGGCATTGAAAACATGATTCTCACTGCCCTTGACATCGATGTAACGATCCTTAAGACGCTCGATGAAAGCCCTGTCAAGGTGGTTGACGGGCATGGAGCCCTCATCAGCGCCAGTTTTTTCATCATCGGGAGTCAATGAGACATGTTTGCCCTCCTCAATGCCCAGGATATGTTCCATCGAGTCTCCCACGCCATGCAGGTCATAGCCGATGTGGTCAAACATCAGGTAAGAGAACAGCGAGTAAATCACATTGCGTCGCTGCTCAGGGGACATTTCCTTGGCGCTCAATTGCTTGTTCAAATCGATATAAGCTTTCTCCACCGCCTTGTCCTGCAGAAGGAAATCGACATTCCTGAATGCGATATAGGCATTCACACGCTCGGCCATTTTCTCTTCGTCAAGGAACTGCGACAATCGTGTGGCTAATTCATTAAAGCCAAGCACTTCCTTGCCTTTTTCGACAGCTTTGTCAAGATGTGTATAAACCCTGTCACAGAGGACAATGTCTGTGGCCAGTGTACAATAGTGGAAAAAGACGAAACTCAAGTCGAACTGCTGCTCCTCAAAGTCCACATGGTCAAATGTCAGATTAGGGAATATTTTCCTTTCTATCAGGCTTGTAATGCTGCGCATGACCGAGTCTGTATCGTACTTGAAGAAATTCATCATCAGTTCCTCACCCTTGATATCCTTCGCCTTGTCCTGCACGAAATGGGCTAATGAGAGTTCCCTGTTAATTTCGCTCCAGGGTTTGAAACGCATCAGGAAAGCATCCTTGGACGACCCGGCGGGAACAGTTACAGTCTCATCCTCCTCGAGGGGACAAACCTTGGCGTTAGGCTTGACAATCAAGCGCTCCTCGCCAGCAGGATTGATAAAAGTGTAAACCGTGAAGAGTTTCTTGGTGGTCATGAGCAGACTCTTCAACTCATTGTAACTATGCAGTTTCTGGTCTTCAAAAATCTCACCCGGGATATTCAGGAAACACAGGTCAAACTTGATGTCAGAACTTTTTATCAATTGCCCGTAATGGTCCTCATGACGGCAGGCATAGATAGGAGTACCGCCATTTCCACCTTTCTGGTTCGGAGCATAATTGCTGAAGGGCTTGTACTGAAAACCGTCCCTATTCTCAAGGGATTCTGAAGTATAAAAACCGCAGCCCATACTGCGTAAGGCGTCGATGATATCCTTCAACAGGAAGCTCTTGCCACTTGAAGTGTTTCCCACTACCGCAAGCCTGATGCACTGCGGCGAGAACTTATTCTTAATCGGGTTTACCACCGAACGCTTAATTGATGATTTAATTTTCATTGGTTGCTATGATTTGATGATTAATTGGCTCGTTGAGGATTATTCTTCCTACCGGTGACTGACGCCATAAAGGCCAACAGGAATGCTGTTTCCAAGGCCTCGCCCACGGCATCCACGCCGAAACCGGGATTCAGACGCCCCGTGAAGGGCAACCAGTCGATATATGAAAAATAGATGTATAAGCTTGTTCCCACCCACATGAACATGGCCAGCAGACGCCACTGCATGGTGCGTGTCAAGGTTGGATGATAGCGATCGATGTAACCAATGGTGTGCCGCATGACAATCCACATCAGCAACGCCAACAGCGAGAAATAAACCAGATGGGTGAAGAAACCATGATAAGAGCCAAAGAAAGCGATGGGTACACTCAAGTCATTAAGCGCCACAGGAGACTGCCCTGAGCTCACCGACGGATGCATGAAATGGGCATCGTTGGAAAGCGGGTCATGATTCTTGCGGGCCAAACTATCGCCCTGCATGTAATGGCTCATGATGACCATGAACTCGGCATCACTCTCGCTGTAACGGTAACCGCTCTTCTGCAGGTCCTCAAAGTTGGAATAGAGCATCACACGACGCGACATGCGGCTATAATCGACATTCTCGGGATTGAATGCCTTGCTGCATATCGTCGGCATCAACCACACCAGAATAGCCACGACTGCGAGGGTGCCAAAGACCCATTTCTTCTCGTTACGGGCTTGCTTGCCAATGTTGCGGTTCACATATCCTGACGGACGCTTCACCATAAAGAAGAATGCTATCATGCACATGGCGAAGCCCAGGAAATTGGTCATGTAACCATGGTCGCCGACCATTGCCCCGACCGTATATACCAAAACAATCAGGAACATCTGGCACAGAATGGTGTAACGGGGACGGGATTCAGGTGATGAGAGTTCAGCAGCCGTCACCGACAGAGCACGGCTCAAACCAATGACCACGCCAAGCGTGATGAACGCAGTGCCAAAGTTGCCCATGATTAAGCCAGCGATGATGATGGCCAACAGCAACAGGAAATGACTAGGAAACAGCGCCCTTAACATGCCGACAAAAGCATCATAAACAAACTCCAACCCTACAATCAACCCACCGGCCACGAGCAACAGAGGCCAAATGATTGAAGGAAGCCCGGGCAACGGGGTTATCCAAGCGAAAATGCCGTAAACAATCAGCACTAGGGCAACCGCCAGCACCATGCCCAAGCGATGAGCTTCCGGCTGGAAGCGTTGCGGCACCCGTTTGAGGAACTCCTCATATCTCTTATACAGGTTGT
>JAFZSS010000156.1 GCA_017619255.1 Muribaculaceae bacterium | reverse complement strand
GCTGTGCCGACCTCACAGAACTTAATTTGGGTCGACAATTCAAGGCCGATAATGCAGTTGAGTTCTTCCGCATGTTCGCCGATTGCTCCAGTCTCACCAGTCTCAATTTGGGCTACTTCAACCCCGTGAAAGCCACGAGCATGGGAAGCATGTTTGAGGGTTGCTCCAGCCTCACTAAGATTGATATGGGCAACTTTGGCAACACCGAGAACCTGGATCGCATCGACCACATGTTCCAAGACTGCTCAAGCCTCAAGAGCCTCGACCTGAGTGGCATCTACACCGGCAATGTGACCAACATGTACTGCACATTCTATGGCTGCAACAGTCTCGAGACCATTTATGTGGGCAGCCAGTGGAGCACTGCCAATGTGACCAATTCTGCCCTGATGTTCCATAACTGCACCAGCCTGGTGGGCGGACAGGGAACCACCTTCGACCCCAACCACATCAATGATGCTTATGCTCACATCGACGGCGGCCCCAGCAACCCCGGCTACCTCACCGAGAAGCCCGCTGGCAAACCTGGCGATGCCAATGGTGACGGCAAGGTGGATGTGAACGATGTGACCACGGTCATCAACTACATCCTGGGCAAGAATCCAAGCCCGTTCATCTTCGAAAACGCCGATGTGAACGGCGATGGAGAAGTGAATGTGATGGATGTGACCCTCATCATCAACATCATCCTCGGCATTAACTAAACCCGTTTTTAACCCAGGAGGCGAGACACCTTATCGATGTCTCGCCTCCTTTCAATCAATATAAGATGAGAACAAAACATATCATCATCGCAGGCTTGGCACTTTTCACATGGGCCACGATGCAAGCCGCTCAGGTGAGCGAGAATGCGGCACGCAACATTGCCGCACAGTTTATGCAACAGCACGGCATGGGCACCATTGCCCCATCAGCCCCGCTCATGGCTCCAAAGCAAGGTGATGCCGAGCCAATGCCGGCGGCCACACCCGCCTATTATGTATTCAACGCCCAACCGGGCCGAGGCTTTGTCATTGTCAGCGCTGACAGCCGCACCGAGCAAGTGCTGGGCTATAGCGACAAGGGCAGCTTCGACCTCAATCATGTGCCCGAAGGCGTGCAATGCTGGCTTAACCAGTATGCCGCCGAAATCGACATGCTCGACAAGGGTGTGGTGCAGACCAGCGCAAAATCGGCCCCCAAGGCGGGCATAACCCCAGTGACCCCTTTCATCAAGACCCACTGGGGACAAGAAAATCCTTACAATCTTGAGTGTCCCAAACTTGACGGCAAGTACTGCAAGACCGGCAGTCTGGCTACCGCCCTTGCTCAAGTGATGTATTACGCAAGATACAAACCTAATGATTATTTTCATTCCACACTAAGTGGATACACCACCTCTACGCATAATATACAAGTAGGATCTTATATGAAAATGGTGTATTGGGATGATGTCCTGACCAACTATACAACGCAACTCGACAATCCTTACAACACTCAAAACATTGCCGTTGCAAGACTCATGCGATATTGTGCCATGGCAACAAGAACCGATTTTGACACGACCTACTCGGCCGCAACCCCATATATTGAGCCTCTTGAGAACTTACTTTACTTCCCCAGAGCAGCACGCATGGTGTACAGGACCGATTACAATAAGGCAGAATGGGAGAACTTTATCCTGATGGAACTCAATAACAAGCGGCCCGTCATCTACACTGCCAGAGATTATACTGGCCGTACAGAATCCTTCCTGTGTGACGGACACGACGGGAATGGTTTCTATCACTTCAACTGGGGATTAGCAGGAGAGTGTGATGGCTACTATCGGCTCACGCTGGTGAACAATGATGCCAACACCTCCAACTTTGTTCCCTCGGGCTACACCATCACACAGCGCATCATGATTGGATTAAAGTACGATTCTTCTACCAGCCAGCAGAATAATTCCGTAACTTTTGCAAACTCGGTCGCCATTGGGCAAGAAACTTACACGCGCAATAGCTCTTCTGACGCTTTCGTCATTACTGTCACTGCATCTCAACGAACAAACCCGTATGTTGGGAGGACTTACGACATGGGCTGGGGAGTGTATCAGGAAGATGGTTACTCGCTCATCACACGATACACGAATTCTTTACCAGACACTACCCTATCGGCCAATCAAACGGTATCCTATAAACGCAACCTGTCGTTCGGTAAAGGGTACAGCGACGGCACCTATTATTTGCGACCCATCTGCCGCGAAACAGGCAACGCCTACTGGTATCCCTGTCACCACTCGGGAAATAACAGGTATATTCGTGCCGTGATTAGCGGCAACACAGTCACTTTATCCACACCACCTGCTATTACTGATCCACCTGAAGGCGTCAGGGTGTGGATCAGTTCAGTGAGCGACATAAGAAAAGTGGGACGACCCGTTGAACTCACCGTGCAGATTGTTAACGATAGCCGTTTTGGAGATGTAATACCCCTCTACCTCTTTGAATATGATAGACTTGTTGGAGGCACCGAGGTGAAAGTGCCCATGGGCACAAGCACCTCCACGAAAATGGTCTTCGTTCCCACAAGAGCGGGGTCTTTCCCTTATGCTTTAGTGCCACGAGGCGATGTTTACAATCCCAGCGTTCCAACTTCATATGCTCAACGCTATTGTGAGCAATCTATTAAAATTGAAAGCACTACCGCCGGCGATTTGAGCATTACCGACAGAGTGACTAATGCCCAAGCTAACAATGTGATTCCAGGAAACAGCATGATGGTTGAAGCCACAGTAAAGAACAACTATTCATTCGCTTATCACGATTTTATTATTGCCAAACTCTATAAAATTGGTGCTGGCCAAATACAATCATTATGGAATGGCATCAATGTGGAAGGCAATGGCACAACAAAAAGCTACTTCACTTTTGATAACCTGGAGCCTGGCACATACTTTGTGACAACTCACTATTATAAAGGTGGCAGTTTATTATCTCTCTCTGGAGGCACCGAAGAATACCAAGTGGGCATGCTCAAGGGCGATGTGAACGGCGACGGCAAGGTGAATGTGAGCGATGTGACCGCGCTCATCAACATGATTCTGGGCGTGGTTCCCATAGACCAGACCCGTGCCGATGTGAACAACGACGGCAAGGTGAATGTGAGCGATGTCACCGCCCTGGTCAACATCATCCTCGGCACCAGCTGACACGAGACACACTAACTTGGGGCAGGCTTTCAATCATGAAAAAGAACGCATTGGTTTTAGCACTGGCTTGCATCAGCACCCTTGTGCAGGCACAGGACATGAAGGACTTCGTGAACCGCCATATGGAGACCTACCCCAAACTGCGGCTGCTCGACATCTACAAGTCGTGCTTTCAGGACTTCATGGGTCCCGAGCACCTCGTTGCCGACACCGCCAGCGCGAGTGCCTACCTCGACCGGGAACTTGACGGCATGGCCAACGAAACGCCTGCGCCGTGGTACTATGAGCCATGC
>JAFZSS010000155.1 GCA_017619255.1 Muribaculaceae bacterium | reverse complement strand
GCATAGAGAACATACCCTTCGTCATCTCACCACCAGACCAAGTGTTGATGATGCACTGCTCGCGGCTGGTGGTGATGAAGGAAACACAAGTCTCTGAGTTCAGACCCAGCTCCTTGTAGTTCTCAACCTTAGCCTTGCTGGCAGTGTAAACGATGAAGTCGGGCTCCTGGTCAAACTCCTCCTCGTTCTGAGGACGGATGAACATGTTGGTCACAAAGTGAGCCTGCCAAGCCACCTCCATGATGAAACGCACTTTCATGCGGGTGTCCTTGTGGGTACCGCAGAAACCGTCAACAACAAACAGGCGCTTGCCGCTCAGCTGTTTCACGGCAAGGTCCTTAAGAGCTGCCCAAGTAGCCTCGGTAACGGGCTTGTTGTCGTTGGGATAGCCGGGAGTGGTCCACCACACCTTGTCGTGGCTGTTGGCATCATCAACGATGAATTTGTCCTTAGGCGAACGGCCGGTGTAAACGCCAGTCATCACATTGATGGCACCCAGCTCGGTCTCCTGACCCTTGTCATAGCCCTCGAGCCCGGGTTTCATCTCCTCGTTGAACATTACCTCATAGCTGGGGTTGTAAAGCACCTCGGTAACACCAGTGATACCGTACTTCTCTGCTAAGATAGCTTTATCAAATTTTGCCATAATACTTTAATTATTAATGTTTTAGAAATTCCCTATTTGAAACTTTGCGCCGCAAAATTACACAATAAATCATAATCTCGGACATGAATTAAAGAAAAATTTCCTTAATTAAACCCTCATTATACTTTTTTAGCAATTAGCAGCCGCCGCAACCGCAGTCACAGCCGTCACCGTGATCGTGGCCGCAATTGTTGTCGTTGCACTCATCGCAACCGCAACCACAGCCGTGATGCTTGGGCTGGAGTTCCTCGGGCGTGGCATCACGCACCACCTGCACAAAGCCGCTGTAGCGAACGGTCTCACCCGCCAGCTGGTGGTTGAAGTCCATGAACACCTTGTCGTCGGTTACCTTGACCACCTGGCCCTCGATGCGCATGCCTTCCTGGGTCATCATGGGCACGCGTGCGCCCGGCCGGATGTTCTCGGCGTCAAACTTGCCATCGATGTGGAAGATTCCCTTCTCGAGTTCATACACCAGTTCGGGGTTCTTCACGCCAAAGGCTTCCTCGGGCTTAAGGGTGAAATCAAATATCTCACCTTGCTCCAGACCCATGATGTGGTTCTGGAAACCCTCAATGAGCGAGAGATCCAGGCCGAAGACAAAAGCGTCGGGGTGCTCCTGATTGAACTTGAACACACTGACCTGCTCCTCACCGTTAACGACAAAGATCTCATATACGAGTTCTACATACTTACCTGCTTGAATTTTCTCCATTTAAAATGCTTGTTTTTGAGTTGTTAGATATTTTCGGCAAAGATAGCATTTTTTTCGTTATACCCAAGCATTTTCACGCAAGTTTACGGGTTTGGACATCGACCAGGCACACCAATGGCCAAAACGGCAACTTATCCGTGAAACCACATGCCATCAGGCTCGCATGGCGTGGCATGATGACACCATGAGCATTTGTTAATAACTTTTTTACGAAAAAAAATATGCTGGTGTGGCAGGAATTCATTAATTTTGTTGCTGGTCTTGTCGCCAAGGCCATCCATTAACATCACACCGACATATAGCACTTTAACAAACAGGACATGAACGGAGTAGGTAAATTATATTTCAAATACGGCACGATGGGATCGGCCAAGACGGCGTTGTTGCTTACCCAGGCCTATAACTTTGAGGAGCGCGGCATGCAATACCTGTGCATGAAACCCATTATTGATGACCGTGAAAAGGATAATGTGATACGCTCTCGCATCGGCATTGAGCGCAAGTGTTCATGGATTTACCCGGAAAGCGACCTGTATGAAATGCTCAAGGAGATGTTTGAGAGGACTCTCGCCGTGAAGGACTGGATCCTGATTGACGAGTCACAGTTCCTTTCCGCCCAGCAGATAGACCAACTGGCGCGCATCGTCGATGACTATGGGGTGAATGTGGTGTGCTACGGCTTGAGGACAGATTTCCAGTCTCATCTGTTTGAGGGTTCAAGGCGCCTGTTGGAACTTGCCGACACGATTGAGGAAATCAAATCCACTTGCTCCTGTGGCCGCAAAACAATCATCAATGCACGCATCGACTCGACCGGCAACATCGTCACCGACGGTAACCAGGTTGAGATTGGCGGTGATGACAAGTATGTGTCGCTGTGCCGCCGGTGCTGGCGCAACAAGCGCATAGAGAGCACCAACCGCAATGCCATTAAGTTTGAGGACGAGTGATCTCTCTGTCGTCCTCCGGCATCTTTGCCACTTTGGTGCCAAAAATGCGTGTCTGAATCAAATCACCTCTTCTTGGGAGACAGGAACACATGCAGCAACCAGTTGACTATCGTCAATGCGATGCTGAATGCTATAGCCCACCAAATGCCATCCACGACAAAGTGGTTGTCGGGCACTATCCACGCACACAACAGCACCATCAAGCCATTGATAACGAAGGTGAACAACCCCAAAGTCAACAGGTTGATGGGAAGGGCGAGCAGTTTAACCAACGGTTTGATCAACGCATTGATCAAACCCAGCACGATGGCAATAATCACGGCCCAATACCATGGTGTGACCGACACGCCGTCGAAGGTATAGGCGGTAATCAAAACTGCAAGAGACGAAATAATTAATCTGGCAATCATAACAGTTCCATTATATATAATATGTGTAATTGACGCTTCTTGCCCTGGCAATTGCCTAAGAGCCCCTAAAGGTACAATAAATTTGTTGCACAAGGGCCAATTATCGGGCTTTTTGCGGTAAGCGACTGTTTTTTTCTGTAATTTTGCGCCGTCAAAACATGAATTCATTATGACTGAAACGACAAGAAAAAATTTGAATTTAGCCAAGGACTATGTGATGATCACATTGGGTCTGTTTTGTTATGCCTTCGGATTCACGGCATTCATTCTACCCGAGAAAATCGTGATCGGCAGTGTGACGGGTCTCTCCTCACTCATCCACTTCTGGTTGGGGTGGAATGTGGCTGTGACCTACTATGTCATCAACATCATCCTGCTGGCCATCGCCTTCCACAGCGTGGGCAAGCAATTTGTCTTGCGCACTGTCATCGGAGCGACGATATCCACAATCTTCATAGGAGTGCTGCAGCCCTACTTCCCTCAACCGATTATTGAGCAACAGACTTTCATGAATGTCATCCTGGGTGCCGTGCTGTGCGGTCTGGGGCTCGGTATCGTTTTCACCCACAACGGCAGCACTGGTGGCACAGACATCATCGCGGCAATGGTGGCCAAATACAGCACCATTTCCTTCGGACGCACGATGATGTACTGCGATGTGCTCATCATCTGCTCATCGTGGCTGTTGTTCCACTCGATAGATAAAATCGTTTATGGTCTCATTTTCATGGTCATCTACTCGGTGACGGCCGACCGTGTCATCAACAACACACGCCAGAGCGTCCAGTTCATGATCATCAGCAAGAAGTGGCAGGAAATCGCCAATAATGTCATTCAGGAAGCACATCGCGGCTGCACCATCCTGGACGGCACCGGTTGGTACACCAAGGCGGCTGTCAAGATTGTTATGGTGATGTGCCGCAAGCATGAGAGCGTCAACATCTTCAGGATTATCAAGGAAACAGACCGTGAAGCCATCATTACCCAGAGCAATGTCAACGGTGTCTACGGCTTCGGCTTTGACGAATTGAAAGTACGCCTTCACAACAAGAAAAAGGCGGATAATGAGGCTGTCATCCTGCCTGGGCAGGAAGCCGAAACCCCAGAATAACGGTTTTTAATCAGAATCAGCTAAATAATTAAAAACTGAAACCTAAAGGGCGCGAAAATAACATTTCACGCCCAAATTTTTGCATATTTAAAAAATATACTATACTTTTGTCCGCTACCGTTTTTACATCTGATTATTAATTAACCATCTATTCAACATTAACATTAATGAAGAAAATTCTTATTATTACGTCTTTACTGCTCGCCCTCACGGCAGCAGCATCGCCCATATCATCAAGTCAAGCGCGACAAATCGCAAGTGACTTTGTTGGTCAACGGCGTTCCGGCGTGACGGTTGAGTCAACCCCGGTTAACCTTAAATCCAATATGATGGCCAATGCCCAGCAATCAAGTTTCTATATTTTCAACACCACAGGCAAGAAGGGTTATGTCATCGTGTCGGGAGACGACCGCACGATGCCCATCCTGGGATATGTCGACAATGGCAACTTTGACCCCAACAACATTCCTCCTAACATGAAGGAGATGCTGGAGCACTATGCCCAAGAAATTTCCATGCTTGACCAATTGGGCATCACCAGAGAGAACCTGACGGCCCCCCGTCCCACCCACAACAGCATTTCGCCGATGATT
>JAFZSS010000154.1 GCA_017619255.1 Muribaculaceae bacterium | reverse complement strand
CGACAATGTCCTCGTCAAGTACAACAACACCCTGGCCGACGTGTATGTGGCCGGTAACATCGCCAACCACATCACGGCTCAGGTGACTGGCGCTTGCGTCGCTGTCATGCAGGACGCCGATGTGGCCACCGAATGCACCTACACCCTGCAGGGCACCAGCAGCAGCGGCTGCTTCTACCATGCAGGCACCTACAAGATGACACTCGTCCTGAACGGTGTTAACTTGGTTAACCCTGACAGCGCGGCCATCAACATCCAGAATAGCAAGCGCATCGCTGTGCAGCTCGCCGACGGCACGACCAACACGCTGAAGGACAGCAGCAGCAACAGCAAGAAAGCGACCTTCCTCGTGAAGGGCCACGCCGAGTTCAGCAAGGGCGGCTCGTTAACCATCACTGGCCTCAAGAAGCACGCACTCGCCTGCAACGAGTATATGGAGGTCAAGAAGACCGTGGGCAACATCACCATCGTCAGCTCGGTGGCCGACGCCATCAATGTGGCACAGTACTTCCAGATGAACGGCGGTACCGTCAACATCCAGAGCTGCGGCGATGACGGCATCCAAGTCGATGCCGAGGACACTGCAGATCCAGAACTCGACGGACATGTGCTCATCAAGGGCGGCACACTGACCATCAACGCCAGCGCAGCCGGCACCAAGTGCATTAAGGCCGAGGGCAATGTGGACATCCAGGGCGGCACCTTGACGCTGAAGCACACGGGTAACGCCGTTTGGGACAGCGACAAGAGCAAGATCAAGGAAGCCACGGGCATCGGCAGCGACCGCAACATGACCATCAACGGCGAAGAGGCTGTAGTCAACATCACCATGACCGGCAACGGCACGCGTGGCATGAAGTGCGACAGCACGATGACCTGCACTGCCGGCAACATCGATATCAACTGCTCAGGACAACCTTGGGCTTACGGCACCGTGGATACCACTAAGGTTGCCTGTGCCAAGGCCGACTATGCCTTTATCCTGAACGGTGCCAGCCTGAAGTGCACCACAACCAAGGACGAGGCCATGGGCGTTCGCTGCGAGGGCACGGCGCTGATCAGCGGCGGCTTATTGACGCTCAACACCTATGATCACGGCATCAAGACCGACGGCGACATGGACATCACCGGCGGTACCATCAACTTTACCATCACCGGCGCTGCCAGCAAGGCCATCAGGCCTGTCGGCAACCTGCATGTCACAGGCGGCACCATCACGGGCACCGTGAGCGGCGGCGGTGAGACTTACAATGACAACACGACTAGCGCTTGCGCCGGCATCAAGAGTGACGGCAATGTCATCATCGACGGCGGCACATTCGACCTCAAGGCTACCGGCGCCGGCGGCAAGGGCATCAATGTTGACGGCACGCTCACCATCAACGACGGTAACATCAAGGTGACCACCACGGGCTCCAAGTACGGCACCAGTGGTAGTGGTGGCGGCGGCTGGAATCCTTGGGGCGGCGGTTCATCCAGTGGCGAGACTTCGTCTTCGCCCAAGGGTATCCGCTGCGAGGGCGATATGACCATCAACGGCGGTACGGTTACTGTTTCCTGCACGGGCGGTGAGGGCGCCGAAGGTCTCGAGTCCAAAGCTGTCATGCGCATCAACGGCGGCTACATCGAGGCGGCCACCTATGATGACGCCTTGAACAGTGCTTCTTACATGTACATCGAGGGTGGTTACATCTATGCCGTGGGCACCAACAACGACGCTATTGACGCCAACAACAACCTATACCTCAATGGTGGTTGCATCTACGCCGCAGGCGGTGAAGAAGCCTTTGATGCCAAGGAGGGATGCAGGCTCTATGTGAATAATGGCGTTACCTTTATTGCCTACGGCAAGTCGATGGGCGCCCTGGAAAGTGGAGCATCGCTCACCCAGACCTGCTATAAGGTCGGCACCAGCCACAGCGCCGGCACCCGCTATGCCATCTACAACAACAGCGGCATTGCATTTGCCGTCACGGGAGCGAGCGTCAACGGCATGGGTCGCGGTCTGCTCTACGGTGGCGGTCCTGGCGGCCCTGGCGGCAACAGTGCTTCGTTTGTTGTCTCGGCACCTGGCATGACCACCAGCAACGGTCACTTCAAGTCGGGCGTGACCTTCAGCGGCACCTCGCTGTGGAGCGGCAAGGGCAGCACCAATGCAACGGGCGGCTCCAGTGCATCGCTTACGACCTATAGCAGCAGCCAAGGCTCACTCAGCCCTACTGGCGGTTATGAAGAATTACTGCATGAATAAAGACTTAGAATTATGAAAAAGACGATTATAACAATGCTTATCGCTCTGGTGGCTATGGTCGCCGGTGCCGAGACCTATAACTACCTGAAGTTCACCAAGACCAATGGCACGACAGTGACCTATTCGGTAGAAGGTCTCAAGCTCACCTACGATAACACGAATGTGACCATCACCAACGCCGAGGGCACTAACACGATCGCCCTGGCTGAAGTGCAGGACATGTACTTCAGCAACGATCCGGGCAGCAGCGTGCTCTTGGGCGATGTGAACAATGACGGAGCAATCGATATCTCTGATGCCACCGCGCTGATCAACTACCTGTTGAGTGGCGACGCCACCGGACTCAACTTAGAGAACGCCAACTGTGACCAGGCTGGCGGCGTGGACATCAGCGACGCCACCGCGCTGATTAACTACCTGCTGAACGGCTCCTGGTAATCATAGAGACAAGATTCAACCATAAGGTTCATCACTAGGTGTTGCGCCGCCCAGTCGGGCGGCGCAATCTTTTACCCCCCATTATAGCATGACTGCCGCTGCCCCCCCTATTTATATAAGGAGAAATGCGGCTTCAAAAAAGAAAATTCTTAAAGAATGTTAAAATATTTGGTGGTTTCAGTACTATTGTTATACCTTTGCAGTGTACTATTAAAGTAGTACACTATGGCAGTAAATTATTAACCCAATAAATAGCTCTCTGTTATGATACAAATCAATGAAATCAGTTTCGGTTACAACAAGAAGCGCGGTGACTTGTTCAGCGACTTCTCGTTGAACTTAGAGGCAGGCAATGTGTATGGCCTGCTCGGCAAGAACGGAGCCGGCAAGTCCACGCTCATCTACTTGATGACCGGATTGCTCACTCCTCGCTCCGGTGAGGCGCTGATGGACGGCGTGAATGTGCGCGAGCGTCTTCCCAAGACAATGAGCGACATCTTCCTCGTTCCCGAGGAGTTTGACCTGCCCCACTTGAGCCTGAAGAAATATGTAGAGATCAACGCTCCGTTCTATCCGCGCTTCAGCATGGAGGACATGGAGCGCTACCTCGAGATCTTTGAGATGGGCGGCGACATGAATGTAAAACTTCACGCGCTGTCGATGGGCCAGAAGAAGAAAGTGTTCATGGCCTTCGCCTTTGCAACCAATACTCGCGTGCTCATCATGGACGAGCCGACCAACGGCCTGGACATCCCCAGCAAGAGCCAGTTCCGCAAACTGGTGACCAGCAGCATGAAAGATGACCGCATCATGTTGATCTCGACCCACCAGGTGCGCGACATCAGCGACATCCTGGACCATGTGGTCATCATCGACCAGAGCAAGGTGTTGCTCAACGCCAGCTTCGCCGATGTGATGAGCAAGGTGGCCTTCCGTCCGCTGCGTGCCGGCGACGAGCCTCTCTTTGTAGTGCAAAGCCCCTTCGGTCCTCTCGCCGCCGTTCCCGCCGACTCGGGCGAAGAGACCGCTGTTGACCTGGAGATGCTGTTCAACGCCACGCTCCAGAATCCCGCTGCTATCAACGATTTATTCACCGCTCAAAAATGAACACCACTATGAATACTGCCAATCAAACATTCAACTGGAGCCGCTTCACGGCTGCCCTGCGCAAGGAACTCGTCGAAAACTGGCGCACCATTCTGTTCACTTTGCTGGGTGTCTATGGCCTGCTCGCAATGATCATGGTCTTTGGCAACCTGATCTTCAGTGACAAGATATTGTTCGAGGAAATGAAACCTCATTATGCTGTTGTTTTCGTCGTGATGGCTTTCACCGTCTGCATCGCAGCTTCATTATCGTTCAAGAAACTGACACGCAAGAACGGCCGCGTGGACATGTTCACCTCGCCGTCATCGACGCTGGAGAAATACCTTGTCAACGCTCTCATCTATGTGTTCGGATTCATTGTGGCTTTCTTCATCTGTGCCCAGTTGGCCGACCTCACACGCGTTGCCGTCCTGTGGTACTTCAGAGACCGCATGTTCGTTCCCGGTCCCATCAATTTCCTGAATGTTTTATATAGCCCCTTCAACTTTGGTCAGGAAGCTCCTATCGGTGCCTCGACCATGGCTACCATCCTGCCCCTGAGCCTTATCGCAAACGGAGGCCTGTTCATGATGGGCAGTGTCCTGTGGCCGCGTCTGTCGGTTCTCAAGACCTTTGCCGCACTCTACGGCGTTGAGATTGCAGTCGCACTGCTGGGCTTCCTGATTATGGCCATCCTGGGTGAGAATGTGGTATCGGAATATGTAGCTAAATTCATCAGGGTTTTCACGGGACGCGAATTCAACTATTGGACCGTCGGTTGGTATATCATCCAGATTGTATTGTTCTGGGGTCTGACCTGGTACCTGCTCAAGCGTAAAGATGTCATTTCACTCAAGTGGTGGAAATAAACAATAGACGACCATGAATTTCAAGGATAATAAAGCGATTTATCTGCAGATTGCAGACCGCATCGGCGACCAGATCCTCGCGGGGACGCTGACGCCGGAGGGAAAAGTGCCGAGCGTACGCGAGCTCGCCGCCGAGATCGAGGTCAACGCCAACACCGTGGCGCGCACCTACGACCACCTGCAGCAGAGCGGCATCATCTATACCAAGCGCGGACTGGGCTACTTCGTGAGCCCCGATGCGCAAGACAAGATCGTTGCCTCACGCCGCGACCTGCTCATGCAGGGCGAAATGGACTACTTCCTGGGTCAGCTCAAGGCCGTGGGCATCACCCCTGCCGAGCTCCAGGAACTCTACAACAACTACCTTGGAAAAGGAGAATAACATCATCTAATGAAGAAGACAAGAAGGACACCGAAGCATCAATTGATATCAAACAGCCATGATGACCGTCTTTCTTGTCTTCTTTTAAAAAAAGCAATTCCAACTCGTTAAACATCCACGATTATGAAAGAGCAAGCATTCATCGCAACAGCAGCGGCAGTGGCCATCGCCATCATCTCATTCTTCACGAGTGTCATCCTGTCACACGCCTCGATGTGAGACAACACCAGCGATAAAATATTCATCAATCATTAACCCTGAGCAATGCTTTCTTAGCCCTGAACAGAAAAAAGTAGTATTTTTGTGAAGCATTTAGGATGATGATTGCGTCTAAGAATCAAAAAAGAACAAATACTAGATATTATTGACTATTTAAAATGAGTATTATGAAAGCGAAGAAATTTTTAGCAATGTTGTTGCTGATGCTGGTGGCATTCAGCACCAATGTGATGACCGCACAGGAGATGAACATCCCCGTGGATCCCGCTGTGCGCGTCGGTAAACTGGACTGCGGATTGACCTACTACATCCGCCACAATGACTATCCCGAGCACCGTGTGAACTTCTACATCGCACAGCGCGTGGGTTCCATCCAGGAGGAAGAGAGCCAGCGTGGTCTCGCCCACTTCCTGGAGCACATGGCCTTCAACGGCAGTGAGCACTTTAACGGCGAGGGCAAGGGCATCATCGACTACACCCGTTCACTGGGTGTGGCCTTCGGTGCTGACCTGAACGCTTACACGAGCATCGCCGAGACCGTTTACAACATCAACGATGTGCCGAGCACACGCCAGAGCGCCCTCGACTCGTGCCTGTTGATCCTCAAGGACTGGAGCACAGGTCTGTTGCTCACCGATGAGGAAATCGACAAGGAGCGCGGCGTCATCCATGAGGAGTGGCGACTGGGCCAGAGCGCTCAGATGCGTATGCTCGAGCGCCAGCTGGAGGCCCTGTATCCCGGCTCCAAGTTTGGCAAGCGCCTGCCCATCGGTCTGATGAGCGTTGTGGATAACTTTGAGTACAAAGAGTTGCGCGACTACTACCACAAGTGGTATCGTCCCGACAACCAGGCATTGGTCATCGTGGGTGATGTGGATGTTGACCACATCGAGGCCCAAATCAAGGAACTCTTTAAGGGCCTGCCCGCTCCTGATCCCAACGCCGCTCAGGTCGTTGACGAGCCCGTGCCCGACAACGACGAGCCCATCATCGTGGTGGACAAAGACAAAGAACAGCAGTACAGCGAGGTTTCGGTTTACTTCAAGCATGAGTCTGTTCCCAGAGAGGATAAGGCCGGTGTCGAGTACATCGTCTATGATTACTTCAAGGGTATGGTGAGCCGCATGCTCAACACCCGTCTGAGTGACATGGCACAGGAGCCGGACTGCCCCTTTGACAGAGCTTACTGCTACGACAGCGAGTATATCCTCGCCAACACGATGGATGCCTTCACGATGGAGGCTATGCCCAAGGAGGGCAAGGCCGAAGCTTCTACCCAGGCCCTGATTATCGAGGCATTGCGTGCCGCACAACACGGTTTCACCGCCAGCGAATATTCCCGTGCCCGCGACGAGTACATGAGCCAGCTGGAGCAGTGGTACAACAACCGCAACACCATTTCCAACGAGAACTATGGCCGCGATTACTGCCGCAACTTCCTTGATGGCGAGCCCATCCCCTCTGAAGAGACATACTTCCAGATCATGGGCATGATTGCCCCCAACATCACTGTTGACATGGTGAACCAGGTGCTGCCCGAACTCATCAACACCGATGGCAAGAATATGGTCATCGTCAACTTCAACCAGGAGAAGGACGGCGCCGTTTATCCTACCGTCGATGCCTTCAAGTCTGCCCTCGATGCGGCCAATACTGCTGACATCACCCCTTATGTGGACAATGTGAAGGACGAACCCTTAATGACCGAATTGCCCAAGAAGGGTAAAATCGTCAAGGAAAGCGAGAACAAAGTGCTCGGCTACAAGGAACTGGAATTGAGCAACGGCGCACGCGTCATCCTCAAGAAGACCGACTTCAAGGAGGACGAGATCACCATGAGCGCCTTCCAGCGCGGTGGTCAGTCGCTCTACGGCGAGAAAGACTGGGCCAACCTGAAGATGCTTTCCTCGCTCAACTCCATCACCGGCCTGGGTAACTTCTCCAATTCAGAACTTGACAAGGCTCTTGCCGGCAAGCAGGCATCGGTTAGTCTCAACATCAGTGACTATACCGACCAGTTAAGCGGCAACAGCACCGTGAAGGACCTGGAGACCATGTTCCAGCTTCTCTACCTCAAGTTCACCGCCCTGACCAAGGACGAGAAGAAGTTCAACCAGACGATGAGCCTGATGGAGACCCAGCTCAAGAACAAGGACCTCATGCCCGAGAACTCATTGAGTGACACGCTCCAGTATGTCATCAGCAACCGCAACTGGCGTAGCAAGCCCTTCAATGTCGAGGACCTGCAGCAAGTCAATCTGGACCGCATCATGGAGATTGCCAAGGAGCGCACCGCCAACGCAGCGAACTACACCTTTACCTTTGTCGGCAACTTTGACGAGGCTGTCATCCGCCCGCTCATCGAGCAATACATCGCCAGCCTGCCCGCCAAGAAGGGTGTGAAGACCAACTGGAACAATGACATCGACATGCCCAAGGGGGAGGTAATCAACCACTACACCAAGAAGATGGAGTCGCCCAAGGAGTTTGAAATCGTCATCTGGCACAACAACAATCTGCCCTATAGTCTGGAGAATTCTATTAAGGCCGACATCCTGGGCGAGGTACTCGGAAAAGTTTATCTGCAGAAGATCCGCGAGGATGCAGGTGCCGCCTACTCCACCCAAGCCATGGGTCGGTGCGGTATCAACGGTGGCAAGGCCCAGACTTTGGTGCTGGCCGTATGTCCCGTGAATCCCGAGTTTGAGGAGACCGCCCTCCAGATCATGAACGAGGAGATGGCCAATGCTTGCACCACCATCGACGAGACCGCCCTGAATGAGGCTAAGGAGAACATGCTGAAGAACTTCGCCTCCTACCTCAAGGAGAACTGGTACTGGCGCAGCACCATTCAGCAGTATCTCGTCAACGGCATTGATGACCACACCGGCTATGAGGACATCGTCAAGGCCCAGACGCCCGAGTCGATTGCCGCCTTTGCCCGTCAACTGATGAGCGCCGGCAACAGGATTGAGATTGTGATGGCCCCTGAGCAATAAGCAATTCATAATACTCTTGCTATGAGAGCCAAGGATACCCATGAGGGTCCTTGGCCCTCTTTTTTGTTCTTATTCTGTAGTTTTCTTGAAGGGGAATGCGTCTAATGGACAAAAAACACTATCTTTGTGCAAACAGACAAAAAACTAAATATTTAATCATATGGCTTATCTTGATATCAACAATGTGGTGAAACACTACGAGGAGCATACCGCCCTCGACGGTGTTTCCATGCAAGTGGAACAGGGCACCATCTACGGCCTATTGGGCCCCAACGGCGCCGGCAAGAGCACCCTGATCCGCATCATCAACCGCATCCTCGCTGCCGATGAGGGCACAGTACTGCTCAACGGCAAGCAGATGACCGATGCCGACATCTCCCACATCGGCTACCTGCCTGAGGAACGCGGCCTGTACAAAAAAATGAAGGTGGGAGACCACATCGTCTACCTGGGACGCCTCAAGGGCATGACAAAGGCCGACGCCGTGGCCTCGATGCACTGGTGGCTCGACCGCTTTGACCTGAAGGAGTGGGAAAACAAGAAAGTGGAAAACCTCTCTAAGGGTATGCAGCAGAAGGTGCAATTCATCGGCACCGTCATTCACCGTCCCCCGCTGCTCATCTTTGACGAGCCTTTCTCGGGCTTCGACCCGGTGAACGCCGAGCAGCTCAAGGTCGAGATTCTCGCCTTGCGCGACCAAGGCAGCACTATTCTGTTCTCGACCCATAACATGGCGTCGGTCGAGGAGGTGTGCCAGCAGATTACCCTGCTCAACCATGCCAAGGTCGTGCTCACCGGCAGTGTTGATGAAATCAAACAACAGCACAAGAAGAACATCATCGCGGTGCAAACGCCCGATTCCATCGAGTCGAATTCCGACCTGTTCACTATCCTGCCTCCCGACCCGGTGAAGAAGCAGGACACCCTGATTAAACTCGCACCAGGCGTGAAGGTGCGTGATGCCATAAACTGGCTCAACGAGCATTACCGCCTTACTGGCTTCACCGAAGTGTTGCCCAGCATGAACGAGATATTTATCGAAACCGTCAAATCCAAAAACGCAGAAAACAATGAATAAGCTTCGCCTCATCATCGCCCGCGAATATATGTCGATTGTCGGGCGCAAGTCTTTCATCATCATGACATTACTTCTGCCGCTACTGTTTGTGGTCATTGGTGCCGTGCCTGTTGTTTTGGCCTGGCTCAACGACAAGGGAAGCGACACACAACAAATAGCAGTCATTGACGAGACGGGACGCTATGCCGCAGCCCTGCACAGCGACGACATGTACAGCTTTGTCGCCATGCAAGGCGACACGATGACCGATGCCCGCCAGTTCTATGACAAAGCCAATGGCAGCATCGACGCTGTCATCATCATCCCGAGCAATGTGGACAGCACCGGCGTAGTGAACATCTATAGTGAGGGCACTATCACTCCCGCATTGGCTTCCATGGTCAAGAGGACGCTCGCTGACACTATTCAAAACGCCCACCTGGCCTCGATGGGTATTCCCAACCTGCAGCAAATGGTATCGGAGGCCCACATCGATGTTGATGTGCGCAGCCTCAAGTGGGACGAAAACGGTGGCGAGCAAGAGTCGTCAACCGATGCCGCCATGGGCTTAGGCTTCCTGCTGTCGTTCATCACCTATATGTTTGTACTCATGTATGGCGCCATGATCATGAACAGCGTCATTGAAGAGAAAACCAACCGCATCGTCGAGGTAGTGGTGAGCAGTTGCCGCCCCTTCCAGCTGATGCTGGGCAAAATCATCGGTGTGGGGCTGGTCGGATTGACCCAAATGGCCATCTGGATTATCCTGCTCGCTGTCGTCGGCATCGTGGCAGGTGGAGCATTGGGTCTGACTCAACTCGGCACTAACGCCGTTTCGCCCGAAGCTATGGCACAAGCATCTGATATGGGAGTAGTCCAGAGCATCATGCAGCAAGTGTTATCGATCAATTATCTCCCCATTATCGTGAACTTTGTTCTTTACTTCATCGGCGGCTATCTGCTCTACAGCTCACTCTTTGCAGGACTGGGGTCGGCCGTGGATCAGCCGAGTGACTCATCGCAGTTCACTACTCCCGTCATCCTCATCATGCTCATCGCTTTCTATGCCGGTATCGCATGTATGGAGAACCCCACGGGTCCCATGGCGGTTTGGTGTTCTATGATTCCGTTCACCTCGCCTGTGGTAATGATGATCAGGTTGCCCTTCGGTGTGCCCGGCTGGCAACTGGCCCTGAGCTTGGTGCTGCTGTTTGGCACGGCGCTGTTAATCATCTGGTTGGCGGCACGCATCTATCGCCGCGGCATCCTGCACTATGGGCAGAAAGCCAGCTTCAAGGAGCTGTTCAAGTGGATGAAGTGAGGTTTTAGACCTTAGACATTAGAAATCAGAGAACATGAGAATTGTGATACAACGCGTGACCGAAGCCTCGGTCACCATCGACGGACAAGCTCACAGCACCATCGGCCCCGGGCTGATGGTGCTCGTGGGCGTCCGTGAGGGAGACACCCTCGATGACATGCGCTGGCTGGCCCAAAAGACGGTGAATCTGCGAATCTTTGATGACGAACAGGGCGTGATGAACCGCAGCATCATCGATGCGGGAGGCGAGGTTCTGGCTGTGAGCCAGTTCACCCTCAACGCCTCGACTAAGAAGGGCAACCGCCCCTCTTATATTCACGCTGCCGGCCATGACCTGGCCGTTCCCCTGTATGAGGCTTACTGCGACGAACTTGCCAGCCTGTTAGGCAAACCCACGCTGCGCGGGGTGTTCGGCGCCGAGATGCAAGTGGCACTCGTCAACGACGGTCCGGTCACCATCATCATCGACAGCCGCCTCAAGGAATAACCAACATCTCAAGCCGAGCAACAGTGCATCGGCCATCATTGACAGAGATAAGAGATAGAGAAATGTTTAGATTTTAAATAATTAGGTATTCCTTAAATATGAGAAACACACATCATCCAAACAGCTACCCGTCACCATTCATGGCAAGTAGCTGTTTTTTTTACTTGAATCGACTTCCGGAATCGTGGCGACATAGCGCCTGGCAAGTGGCAGAATCAATAAGCTGCCAGTGTTTCTTCGTTGGTTATTTTTTGGCAAAATTCACATTCATTATCACAGCTATGTTAAAAATAATGGCTAATTTTGCAACTTGTAGTGTCACCGCACTACGGCAAATGTCAACAATCCACCTAATCGGATCAATACAACACTATCAGATAGCAATGATCAACCTGAGCGTAAATGTCAACAAGATAGCCACATTGCGCAACGCGCGGGGCGGCAATGTGCCCGATGTGCTGCAAGTGGCCATGGACTGTGAACGCTTTGGCGCCGACGGTATCACCGTCCATCCCCGTCCCGACGAACGCCACATCCGCCGCAGCGATGTGTATGCCTTGCGGCCCCTCGTGCGCACCGAGTTCAATATTGAAGGCTATCCAAGCGAACAGTTCATGGAACTGGTATTGAGCGTACGGCCCACCCAAGTCACGCTGGTGCCTGATGGCCCCAATGTGCTTACATCATCGGCCGGTTGGGATGTGATAACCAACATGGATTTTCTCACCGGCATCGTCGACCGCTTGAAAGAAGCCGGCATACGCACCAGCATCTTTGTCGGGACCGACGAGGTTAACATCCGCGCCGCCGCACGCACCGGCACCGACCGCGTGGAACTGTACACCGGCCCTTATGCCGAAGCATTTGACGAGGACCCCGAGCGCGCCGTGGCTCCCTTCACCGCCGCCGCATTGACCGCCCATAGCGTAGGCCTGGGTGTGAATGCCGGCCATGACCTGAGCTTGCACAACCTCGAGTTCTTCCAGCACCATGTGCCCCACCTGAGCGAAGTGTCGATTGGCCACGCGCTCATCTGCGACGCTTTGTATCTGGGCCTCGAGGCCACCGTCAAGGCCTATAAGGAATGCTTGAAATAAAAATCACCTTTTTGCGTTAATAATAGAAATAAAGAATAACCAAATAAACGAATTGAACAGATATGTCAATCCTTAACTTGATTCAAACCGCAACAATGCCTGCCACCGATACGCTGACGCAGGCCCAAAGCATTATTGACACTACCACCCAAGCCGCCAACGATGCCATCGTACAGGCGGCAGCCACTGCTCCTGCCGCCGTTGAACCGGTGGTCAAGGAACTCTCGGTATGGGACCTCACCATGGCGGGCGGATGGCTCATGATTCCCCTTGCCCTGCTGGCTATCGTGAGCATCTATATCTTCTTTGAGCGTCTGTTTGCCATCAATCGCGCCAATCGCCAAGACAAGTCCTTCATGGACCGCATCAAGGACTTCATCCACCGCGGCGAGGTAGACAATGCCCTCCAGCTGTGCCAAGACACGAACACCCCTTACTCTCGCATGATTGAGAAAGGCGTTTCACGCATCGGCCGCCCCATGAACGATGTGCTCGTCGCCATCGAGAATGTCGGCAACATGGAAGTAGCCAAGCTCGAGAAAGGCTTCAACTGGCTCGCCACGACTGCTGCCGGAGCTCCGATGATCGGTTTCTTGGGTACTGTTACCGGTATGGTACAGGCCTTTTTCCAACTCGCCAGCGCAGGCAACAACAGTAATGTGACCATTCTGGCAAGCGGTATCTACCAGGCACTGGTGACCACCGTCGCCGGTCTGATTGTGGGTATCGTGGCCCTGTTCGCCTACAACTTCCTGACCTCGCGCGTCAATAAGGTCATGAACAAGCTCGAGGGTAAGACAATGGAATTCATGGACCTGCTCAACGAGCCCGCCAAGTAATCACCGTAATCCGCGTTACCCTATGGCACTCAAGAGACAACACAAAACCCTGTCGATGTTCAGCATGGCATCGATGACCGATGTCATCTTCCTGCTGCTGATCTTCTTCATGGTCACCTCTACATTTGTCTTCCCGTCGGCATTAGAGGTCAACCTGCCACAAAGTAGCGAGCAGACAGCCATCAAGCCGTCCACCCGCATCTATGTTGACAAGGACCTCAACATGTATGCCACGCAGACTTCCGAGACCGGCGAGAGCGACCTGCTGCCCATCGCTCCCGAGCAGCTTGAGGGCTTCATGCAGGCACTCAAGGCCGGCAATCCCGATGAGTTTGTCGCCGTCTATGCCGACGAGGAAGTGAACTACGGCAAGATTGTAGAAATCCTGGATAAAGGCTCCAAACAAGGCGTGAAAATCGTCCTTGCCACCAAGCCCAGTGAGGCATCATTTGGCCCCGCCGCTACCGACGAGGCCGTGACCGAGCAGGTCGAGGCACCTGCTCCCGATGCCACCAACACCTTATAATGTCACGACACGATGGAAGAAGATCGTCGCAAACATAGTCTTTGGGCCCTGTTGCTCACCCTGCTCATCACCGTGGGGACGCTTGCCTTGTTGCTGCGTTACACCCTGCGCTACGAGCAGGTGCCCAACTCGCCGGAGCTGACACAACTTGCGCAGGATTCCATCTTGTTCGGCGGTGAATATGTGATGCTTGGCAATACGCTGGAGAACCTTCAGAACGACCTGCTGGACAATCAATCCAGCGACGAGAGCGCATCGCCCGAAGAAGGTGATGAGCCCGACATCGAAGCCGACGACATGGAAGATGCCGGCGAGGTCAACCAGAAGACCCCTCCGCTTGTCACGCAGAAGACCGAATCACCGCACAAGGTGAAGGAGCCCCCCAAGGAGTCCGAGCCCAAGAAGTCCGGCCCCACCAAGCAGAACGACAAGGTCGTTGAGAAGCCCAAGGCCAAGATCAACAATGCCGAGGCCAAGGAGACCAAGTCCAAAACATCCACCGAGCAGAAGACCTCCACGAGCAATGCTACCGACAACAAGGTGAAAAACGCCTTCGGTAAGGGCAATGGCAGCGGAGGAGGCCAGCAAGGCTCGCCCAACGGCAACTCCAGTCAAGGCGTGCTGGCAGGCAAGCCCAGCATCGGCGGGCTCGTGGGCTATACGCTCGAGCACTGGGCCAAGCCCGTGCCTAACAGCAAGTGGTCGGGCACTGTGACCGTCAGGGTCACCGTCAATCCGCGCGGACAAGTGACTAAGGCCACCGCCACAGGTGCCACTGGCGCCCTGGCGTCGCACCCCGAGGTGCGTCGCGCCTGCGAGCAGGCCGCCCTCAAGTCCAGCTTCTCGGTCCCCAAGAACACCATGACCGAGGGCATCGGCACCGTGACCTACATTTGGCACTGATTCTCAGCGCCAATCCTCTATAACAAGACACCTTGCCACATGTGGCAAGGTGTCTCTTGGTTTGAATGCGGCCTGTTGGTTGAGGCAATGGCAGGAATTACTGAAATAATTTTGCCATATGCCCACAAATACTTATTTTTGTTTGTTCATTCACAGGATTCAGCGCCCATGAGCATTTTTAGTAAACAGACAAAGCAAGAAACCATTATCTACACTATCGTGTGGGTTGTGCTGTTCTTGTCGCCGCTGGTGAGCCTGTTGTTCAGCCACGAGGACACTGCCAATGACCCCTCATGGATTTGGCATTCATTGCTCGACACCTGGGTCGTCTTATTGACTTTTTTTGTCGTTTTCCTGATTCACAACCATGTGTTGGCGCCCATGCTGGTCAAACACAAGCGCACAAAATTATACATCGTTGCCTGTGTGCTGATGGTGACCGTGTTTCAACTGGCTCAATGCGCCCACAAGCCCAATGGCCAGCCGCTTATGTCGGTCGCCGAGAAAGAGATGCCCCCGCCTCCCCCGCCCCCCAATGGTCATCCGCCCATCGACAAGCACGACCTCTCGGTATTCATTATCATCGTGCTGATGATCGGCGCTAACCTGGGTGTGAAATACTACTTCCAGAACGAAGAGGAGAAGAAACACCTGGCCAAGCTCAGGGAACAGAGCCTCAAGCAGGAGCTGGACTACCTTCGCTACCAGATCAACCCTCACTTCATCATGAACACGCTCAACAACATCCACGCCCTGGTGGACATCGATCCCGAGCAGGCCAAGGACAGCATTGTTGACATGTCAAGGATGATGCGATACCTGCTCTACGAGAGCGACAAGCAATATGTGTCGCTCAGCAAGGCGATTGAGTTTTTGAAGAAGTACCTGAACCTGATGCAGCTGCGCTACTCGGACAATGTCACCATCAACCTCGATGTGCCTGAAGAATGCTCCGATCCTGTCGTGCTTGCTCCGCTGGTGTTCATCCCCTTTGTGGAAAACGCGTTCAAGCATGGTGTGTCCTATGACAAGCCGTCAACTATCGACATCGACATTGAGCGCAAGGGCCATCGCCTGTTGTTCCACTGCTGCAACACCAAGAGCGGCACCAAGCATGAATATGGCGGAGTGGGACTCAACAATGTGACCAAGCGCCTGGAGCTCATCTACGGCACCGACTACTCGCTGGACATCAAGGACGAGGAGACCACCTATGATGTGACGCTTGACTTGCCCGAGAGGCATCCCGAGGATTTCGACGGAGCTAAAGACCAGGCAATAACAGATAAAAGCTATGATTAAATGCATTGCCATTGATGACGAGCCGCTGGCACTCAAGAAACTCGTGACCTATATCAAGAAGATTCCCTATCTTGAACTCGTCGCCGCGTGCCACAGTGCGACAGAAGCCCAACAAGTGGTTGGGAAAGAGGAGGTTGAGGCCATCTTCCTTGACATCAACATGCCCAACCTCAACGGGTTGGACTTTGCCAAGTCGCTCGAACAGGACTATTCCCGAGGGCCAATCATGGTCTTTACGACGGCCTACAGCGAATATGCCGTCGAAGGCTATAAGGCCAACGCCGTAGGCTACCTGCTGAAACCCTACGGCTTTGACGAATTTGAGGCGGCAGCACAGAAGGTGCGGGACATTCATGAAATCCGCCAGCAGGCAGCGACCGAGGTCGCGACCGATGATGACAACAAGGATGTCATCTTTGTCAAGAGTGACTACAGGATCGTGCGCATCGATATCAGCACCATCCGCTATGTCGAGGCGATGAGCGAGTACCTGCGCATCTACTGCGACGACCGCGACAAGCCCGTCATCGTGCTGCTGAGCATGAAGAAGATCGAGGAGCACCTGCCCGCGAGCAAGTTCATGCGCATCCATCGCTCATTCATCATTAACTTGAGCAAAATCCGGGAGGTGAAGAAGAATCATGTGGTCCTGGATGGGGACAGTTCAATGCCTATCGGCGACAATTATAAGGACGCCTTCATGGCCTACCTGAACAGCAAGTTCTTGACCAAATAGACCGACAATTACAACACAAAAATATTTTCTCATAGCTTTTTGGGGTGGTCCATGCGTGATGCATCGTCCACTCTTTTTTGTGAGAAACAAGGATAGAGGATACTGAGGGCGGGCGCGTTGACAACGCGCCATACGGAACAACGCTGACGGCGGGGCATGCCGAAGGTACTAACACTCGGAAAAACAAAGAAAAACAAGTTTTCCTTTGGCTTTTCGCTCGTTTAATCGTACTTTGGCGATGCCGAAGGTACTAACACTCGGAAAAACAAAGAAAAACAAGTTTTCCTTTGGCTTTTCGCTCGTTTAATCGTACCTTTGCATGTTTTTTTAAGCGATTATAATTCTATTCGGCACTATGAATATTTCCTATAAATGGCTCAAGCGCTACATCGACACCGACATGTCACCTGAGAAGG
>JAFZSS010000153.1 GCA_017619255.1 Muribaculaceae bacterium | reverse complement strand
GGGTGCGGATGCCAATATCAATATAATCCGTCTAATTGGCTACGCCGAGCTAAAGGTTCGCCGACATGAATAAGGGTGCGGCAGCCATTGTATTTGTTGTATTTATTATTTTCCTTTTCTTTTAGAGTGCGGCAGCCTTCAGATATATCAGAATAATCAGTTGTTTTTAAAATGAGCGCGGATGCCGAATAATAATAGTTGTTGTGGTTGTTTATATGTTGTTCGTGTTGTTTGAAGAGGGGTACGGATGCCTACATTTTTAAGTAGAAGGCGCTGGTGAGCGCGATGTATTCGTCGGTGAACGAGCCATCGCTGTGGGCAATGGTCAGCGAGTCCTCGTGGTAGGCGATATTGCGGCGGGACAGTTGCCACAGGAGGCGTTTTGGGGGCGCGCCCTCAATGGCAACGACCCGTGTGACCCGTCTCACTGGTAATGATGCGAAAGTGGCTGCTTCGACAATCTCGCTTTCGGCATCTGTCGGCGTGATGAGCGCCAGGGCGCCGTTCTCGCTCAGCAGCCTGGCAGCGCCCTCAATGAGTTGGCGGTAGGTGAGCGAACGGGTGTGGCGGGCGATGGTGCGTGCGTCACCTGTGGGCAAGACGCCGTTGTTGAAATAGGGTGGGTTAGACACGATCAGGTCATAGCATTCACCATCGGTCATAGCGTTAAAGTCGGTCAGAGCGGCTGTCAGCCGTTCACCCCATGGAGAGTTGGCAAAATTGAGTGTGGCCTCCTCGATGGCGGCCGCATCGATGTCGATGGCGCTGATGACGGCATCCTGGTTGCGCTGGGCCACCATCAGGGCGATGACGCCGCATCCCGTGCCCACATCTAGCACACGGCGCATGCCCTCGACAGGGCACCACGCGCCCAGCAGGACACCATCGGTGCCCACCTTCATCGCCGTGCGGTCATTGATTACCGCAAACTGCTTGAACCTAAAAACCTTCTCTCGTCCCATGATTGGCAACAAAGATAGTAAAAAGTTTTTAGTTTTTAGTTTTTAGTCCCTAGTCCTTAGTCCTTAGTCCCTAGTCCTTAGTCCCTAGTCCCTAGTCCCTAGTCCTTCGTCCCTAGTCCTTAGTCCCTAATCCCTAGTCCTTAGTCCCTAGTTGATGACGGATGCCAATCCCTCACTCCTCACTCCTCACTCCTAATACCTCTCCGTTCTGGCACGGTTTTTGTACTGCACGGGTGCGTTATGCGTAAAAAATGACGGCATTTAGCATTTTTTTGCTAAAAATTCATCGCCTATATCATTTTGCGTTATAACTTGCGGCGCATTTTTAAAAGATTTAATATTCATCTTAAACTTTTTTAAAAGATAAAGGTCTAAAAGACAGAAAACGACATTATTAATATTAATGAATTTTTAAAGCGTAACATTTATGAAGTACCGTATTTTCACACTGGTAGGACTGCTGGCCCTTAGTGCCGGCACGATCCTACAAGCGCAGGATTATGACGACATCTATTACGATGCATCATCATCCAAGAAGGGCGAGGCTAAGACCACCAAGGTCGTCAAGCCGGCCAAGACCGTTACGGTCTATGGAGAGGTCCCGGAAAAGTACAAGGTGGCCGTACAAGACAACTATCGCACCGACCGCGATATTGACGAGTACAACCGCCGTGGAGCCTATGAGCTTAACTACGAGGTTGACATTAATGGCGACACCATTTGGTTCAACGGCGACAGCATCTATGACGATGACATGTTTGCCAACACGCGCCGCATCGAGCGCTTCTACAACCCCGACATCGTGATCCTGAGCGATGACGACGACCTGGTGGAACTCTATTACAGTGAGTCCCCCACGGTTAACCTCATCATCGGCAGCGATTGGGGCTATGCAGACTATGGCTGGGGCTATTCTTCCTATTTCCCCTGGTATTCTCGCAGGGCCTATTATCCCTGGTACTACACCTGGTATGATCCCTGGTACTACAGCTGGTATTCTCCCTGGTATTACCACAGCTATTGGTATGGACCCAGGCTCTGGAACTGGTCTTACTGGGGCTATCGTCCCTGGTCTAATGTCGGTTGGGGCTGGCATGGCTGGCATGACAACTGGGCACACAACACTCATTGGAATAATGGGCGTCCTTCAAGACCTGGCGGCTACTCTGATCACGGATGGCGTGACCGTGGCGGGCGTGTTGGCTTGGCCAACAATCGCAATGGTCGTGGACGCGTGAGTGCCGGAACGGCTAGCGGACCATCGCGTAATGGCATCTCATCCAGTGGCAATGGTGGTACACGCGGCTCGTCGGTAGGACGCAACGGCGCAAGCGGCCGTGGCGGATATGCTACCGGTCGCGGTGGTAACATGGGTTCACGCAACGGCGGAGGTGTAACCTCACGCAACAGCGGCGTATCACGCAGCAGCAATTCGTCAGGCGTTTCACGCGGCAGCAGCTCATCCTATGGCGGCTCACGCAGCAGCGGTCATAGCGGCGGCTCCTACAGCGGCGGCTCGCGCAGCAGCGGCTCCTACAGTGGTGGCTCGCACAGCAGTGGTGGTTCCTACAGTGGCGGCAGCAGCCGCGGATCATCAGGCGGCGGTAGCCATGGTGGATCGTCGGGCGGTGGCGGTCGTCGTCGCTAAGCCAATCCTTTTCAACTCATGTAATTAATCATTGTTCTTAAACCTAATTGCTTGATTCAATGAAAAAGAAAGTTTTGGCTTTCCTCTTGTGTGGACTGCCGTTGATGATAAACGCACAGGATGCTTTTGATGTCCTGCAGATGTCACAAACCGAACTCCGCGGTACCTCGCGCTTCCAGTCGATGGCGGGGGCATTCGGAGCCCTCGGAGGCGATCTCTCGACACTCACCCAGAACCCTGCCGGTATCGGTGTTTACCGCAGTTCCGACTTGGGAATCACGATGAGTGTGGATCGTGTCAGCACCACTTCAGGAGTGGACAAGATGACCGAGACCAGGTTCAATGTCAACAACATTGGCTATGTCGGTGCCATCCGTCTTGACTCCGAAACTGTGCCCAACCTCAACTTCGGTTTCACCTATAACCGACTGCAGTCGTTCAATCGTCACTATGTGGGTGGTGTGGCTAATATCCCCACCTCGATGAGTAACTTCATCGCCGACGAGTTTGTCAATGTGCCCGGTTTTACCGAGGGTGACCTCTATTGGACCGATGATTTTAACCCATATTTTGACGGCTATGCGCCTTGGGCTGCTATCACCACCTATGACATGCCTACCAAGACCTACGGCTATGTGGGTATCATCAATGCCAATAACGACTACATGCAAGGTCTGTTTGGCGATGCCACCACGGGTAATGCCTACTATGAGGTGGATGAGCGTGGTCATGCCGACGAGTACAACATCGCCTTCGGCGGCAATGTGGCTAACAAGCTCTACTTCGGTCTCGACTTCGGTATCCTGGATTTGGATTACAGGAGTTTCCAGGCCTATGAGGAAGAGTTGACCAATGCCTATGTGATGGCCGATGACGAGGACCTGCTGTTGAGTGATATTACCAATCACAACACTCGTGCTGATTGGGGGTTGTACAACTACCTCCATACCGAGGGCACCGGCGTCAACTTCAAGTTGGGTCTGATCTGGCGTCCCACCCAGGCGCTGCGCATTGGTGCCGCGTTCCACACGCCCACCTATTACGACATGCGCGACACCTATTATGTGGAAGCCTCGCTCAGGGCCTACCAGGACGGTAACCAGCTGTATAGTGCCGACAAGGGCAGCAACGATGGCTATGACTATTCCAGCAGCTACACCATCTCAACGCCGTGGCGTTTCATGGGTAGCGTGGCAGGTGTCATCGGCACCCAAGGCATCATCAGCCTCGACTATGAGTATGTGGCTAACCAGACCATGCGCATCGGCGACGATCGCGGCAATAACTACCCCGATGTGACCGCCAATGTCAAGGACTACTTCAAGCCCTCTCACATTATCCGTGTGGGTGCCGAGTATCGTCTCACTCCCAACTGGAGCCTTCGCGGCGGTTACAGCTACAAGACCACCCAGGTCGAGAAGGGTGTGGACGAGTATGATTACAACATCTCGACCGTCGGCACCAACCCGACCTACCAGTATGACAACACTGTCCAGAACATCACCTGTGGTGTGGGCTACCGCTACAAGGCATTCTACACCGACCTGGCCTATGTTCACAACATGCGTGAGAGCGTTTACAACGCCTTCTCTCCGATCAACGACCAGTACGGTTATGAGCCCAATGTCAGTGCTGATGTCAAGGACAACAACAACCGCTTCTCGCTCACTTTGGGCATGAGATTCTAAAACTGAAATTATACCCAGAAATTACGTTTATAAAATTCATTAACTAAGTCTGGCAATGCGCGGTGACCGCGTGTTGCCAGAATTTTTTTGGGCTCATCACCATTGGTTTGGCATGGAGAATATGATGAAAGTTTGTGGATGATTCCACACAACATTGAGGGCTGCCCAAATAATGAGCAGCCCTCGATTGTTATATCTTCAAGTGTCAGGTCAGCGGGCGGCAGGGATGTCGGGGAACAGTTCGTCAAGGCTGTTCTGGAACGCCACTAACTGGGCCTTCAACGCTTTGAGCTGTTCGATGGCATCAAAGCGCTTGTCCACGCCCTCACGGTTATGGCGAATCTGTGCTTGGGCTGCATCCAGTTTCAAGCCTTTTTCCTTAACGAGGTAATACACCTTGCTGATGATTTCAATGTCGTTAGGCGTGTAGTAACGGATGTTCTTCTTGTTACGCTTCGGCTTGATGATGGTGAACTGGGTCTCCCAGTAGCGCAATGTCGACTCAGGGATGCCCAGTATCTCTGATACATCACCGATTTTATAGAATTTTTTGTCCAGTTCTCGCATGGTCTTGCACAGATTGATAGAATTGAGTAACTTTGCAGGTTGTTTACAACACCGCAAAGGTAAACAAAAAGTTTAAACTTTGCAACAAAAACAGAACATTTATAACAAATTAAGATAAAGAATTATGCTCACTGCTAAAGAAATTCGAGAGACATTCAAGCGTTACTTCGAGGAAAATGGCCACCACATCGTGCCCTCTGCTCCTATGGTAATCAAGGATGACCCAACACTCATGTTTACCAATGCAGGTATGAACCAGTTCAAGGACATCATCCTGGGAAATAAGGAACCTCAATGGCGTCGCGTCGCCGACTCACAGAAGTGCCTCCGCGTGAGCGGCAAGCACAATG
>JAFZSS010000152.1 GCA_017619255.1 Muribaculaceae bacterium | reverse complement strand
TTCTCGTTCAACACCCCTTTGAACACATTGTTCTGGATTTCCAGTTTGTCGATACGCCCGCTAGAAGTTCCACTATTGCGGGTCATGAACTGGCCTGAGCCCTGGTTAACGGTAACCTCGTTGCTATTGAACACGACAGTTCCCTTTTGAGCAAAACCATCAAGGAAAAATGCTTTATTCTGGCTGTTGAATGTGTTTCCAGTGAAATCCAGGTTCAGGTTCTTGATTTGGTCGCAGAACACCCGTGTATTGCCGGCAAAGTAGTTGTTGCTGGCGTTGAGTGTGATTTTGTCAGCCAATTGCCAGGCGCCGAGATGGGCGATGCAGTCCAGTCCCTTGCACACATTGCCCGTCAAGGTAACATCGTTGTTGTTGCCGTCGGACTTACACCACACGAGTTCTATGCCATAGGTTTTGCCCGTTTTGGGAAACCGAGTCACATTGTTGACTATTTTGTTATCCGCTATACTCACATGTCCACCTCTCATCACCACAAAAGCATAGCCCGTCGTACCAAACTTGTTCACGATGGCCTGATCATTCCTCAGACTATTACCATTGATGTGAATGATATCGGTTGAGGCGCTCAGATCATGGATTTCGATATCACAGTAGTAAAAGGGGTCTTCTCTATCCAGCGGGTTGTGGATGATCTCGTTGTTCTCGATATAAATGCCCTCGTGCTCGTCAGCTGGGTCAAAGCCGATGTACATGCATCGGGTGCAGATGTCATTGATGAGGAACTTGTTGCCTCGCAAGTGGAAATTGCTGGTCAGGCAACGGTCAGGACTCTTACTTTGGTCAGTGAACAGCGAGAAGACCATGTCGCAGGTGGCTTCGGGGTCCATGTCCTTGCCTTGGTATCCGCCATAAACAAACTCGTTATCCTCGATGAAAATGTCGGTGCGACTAGCCTTGCCGCGGATGTATTTCTTGGAATGGTCCACCAGGCGATCAAACACCGCCACGGCCTCGTCCTTACCGTATTTTGTGATCTTGTTGCGCTTGATATTGACATTGTGTGCCTCGCCGCGCAGCCACAGGCATCCGCCGCCCTCACTATTGTTGTAATTGATGATGTCACAATCAGTGATGTTGACATTGGAGCACACATGCAAATCAAAGTTGGTAGAAACGGCATTGCTGATATAACTCTTCACGCGGGTGATGTTCACACTGTTGCAATGACGGATTTTAAACAGGTAATTCCTTGAATTCTTCCACCAGATGCCCTTGTGATCCTGCAATTGGAAAGAGATGTCGCTGATGTCGACCGACAAGGGGTGGGCAAGGGTACCGAACACATCAATAAAGCAATCGTCGGTGAATGCCTTGAAGTTACCACGATCGTTGCCCTTGTTAAAGATGACGGTGGTGTGTTGCTGTCCCAAACCCTTCATGACCAGATGACCTTGAAAAATGACCGAGCCATTGATGGTGTAAGTGCCCTTGTCAAAGTTGATGACAACAGTGTCCTTGTAGTTGGCGCTTTGCCCGGCTTTGCGCAGATACTCGGTGAGGTCGCCTTTGACTGCTTTGGCATTGATAACTGTAGTCCTGGCGTGAACCGACAGCGTTGCCATGCAGGCGATAGCTGCCACAATGAGGTATTTGGTAAACTTTTTCATATCATTCCGTTTTTTTTAGACATTAGACCTTATATATAAGGGAGTGGTTTAAACCTTATTTATGTTTGATGACGCTATCTGCAATGCCATGGAGGGCGGTGCGCAGGGCTTCGGTTGAGTAGTGACTATCATACATTGGGCGCGTCGAGGAGCCTGACTTCAAGGAGCGGCCGATGGCGTCGGCAAGAGCCTCAATGTTACCGGCTTCAAAGAATGTAATGCCTTCGCTACCCTCACAAGTTTGCTTGAAGAAGGGCAGGTCGCTCAACACCATGGGCTTGCCAAAATAACTGGCGATGCTCATCACGCCGCTCTGGGTCGCCGATATATAAGGATAGACCACGACAGACGCACGGCTGAACAGGTCATGCAGCTCATTGTCCTGAACAAAGCGGTTGATGAAAATGACATTAGCCTCGTCAGGCTTGCGCTCAAAATAGATGTCTCCTGTTCCGGCGATGACCAGTGTCTTGTTCTTCAATTCAGGAACTGTATTGTGAGCCTCGTAGAGCAGGTGGAGTCCCTTGTAAAGATGTATGGTACCAAAGAATAGGATGTAACCGTCGTCCACATTCTCCAATTCCTTGACGGTGGCGCCGCCTCGTTCAATCTGTTCATTGACAAGCGTCGGAAAAGGGGCATAATGGACCTTGTGATAGGGGAAGCGTTGCTTGATCAGGCCCACCTGTTCTTTACTGTTGGTAATCATGTGGGGCGTGTGCTTGAAAAGGTGTTGCAGCGGCCAGGCGATAATCATGCGGTCCTTGATCCACCGGCCCAAAGAGCTGAACTTATAGTCATGGTAATCGGCGTCGTGCACGGTATAGAGCATTGGCACCCTGGTCTGCAACCGCTTGATGCGGGGGGCGAGAATCAGTTCACCAGTAAGGGAATACAGTAAGTTGATGCCATGCTCATCGACCAATTGATCAATCGCATGATTAACGCTTGAAGGCCAGTAGCGGAACTTGGCCTTGGCGAGCTTTGAAGTGGGATAGTCAATCCAAGTAATGCTGTCAGGCGGAATGTCGGGGAATGCTTGATTGTCGATGCCGTCACGCGTCACGATAAGCACATGATCGCCCGCTTGCCACATGGTGTTAATGATGTTGCGGGCATAGGGTCTCATGCCCGGTGCATCATACTCGGTGGCAAGGAACAATATGTGTCGTGAAGCATCCCTCATGCTGGTTGAACAGATAGTGTTTCATCGTCGGCGTCTTTCTCTTGTGCCTCTTGTGCGCGAGTGCGGCGCTTGGCTTCCTCGACCGTCTCAAACTCGGGGTGTTCCTCGGCAGCATAGTGGCGGTTGAGCGATAAGGCCACGAACATCAACGACAGGCTCAAAACCTGTGGCGTGAGTGGTGCCCAGTCGCTGTTGCCCTGAACCAGCCAACAGCATATCACGCCCAGTCCAGAAATGTTCAGGATATTGTAGTAGCGGTTGCGCGATTGCCGCGTTCGTCGCTTGAATGTCGCTATATACCAGAAGACAAAAGCCAGAATGGGCAGGAACCCGATGAGTCCCAACTCATCAATCAGGATAATCCAAATATTGTGAATGGGATTGGTGAACATGAATTCCTCGGGTTGCCAGATGTCGGTCATGTCAAACACCTGCTCGAACATCACAGCCGAGCCGTTCTCGACAAGATAGGCCAGATGAGCGTTCAAGCCCACGCCCACCAGAGGATGATCCTCAAAAATCTCATAGCCGCAGTAATAATGCAGCAGTCGTGCGGTGGTCATCTCGTCAAGGTCCTCCACATCGCTGAACAGGAAACTCAAGGGACCCGTAAGCAACAAGGCAATCAGCGCGCCCACAGGGATGATACCCTTGAGAATGCTCTGAAAACTGAGCAACTTGTAGCGGCGGAAGATATAGAAAACCACTAACGCAAGCACTGCGGCAACCGATGCCAGCAGCGCACTGCGGCTGGCTGTAAGCACTATCACAAGGAATGACATACCGGCAAGAATCGCACTCTGACGCCGCTTGTAAGCGGTGGCAAAGCATCCGGCAAAGAACATGAAGTAATAGGACGCGTATGTGCCCAGCACATTGGGATGTCCCATTGTGCCCACAGCACCGATTCGTTCATCAGAACGGGTTGACGCCTCATGGTCAAAGAGTTTGACGGCCATCTCCATATTCATCACGGGATACAGGATACACAGGACTAAATGGAGCACCACTGTGATCATCAGACCCATGAAAATGCCATTGACCACGGTCTTGACTGTGAACGAGTTGGTAAACAAGTACATAAACACGGCAAACGATAGCAGGTAAAACACAGCCATCGCGGTTTGAAGCCGGGATATGTTATAGGGATTGAGGAATGTGCAGCCGGCATATACCAGGAACACCAAGGCCAGCAGCAGTTTGGGGCGACGGATGTGCCATTGCTTCACGCGGGCTATCAGCCAGATCAGCAACAGGGCAAAGGCATGAAACGACCAAATCGATAGACTATCGCCAAACGAACCGCTGGGGTCGCCTCCGGCCTTATATATCGGCAGGAAGAGACGGGCAAAGCTACATGAAAAGACATAAACCGCGATGATGATCTCATGCCAGCGCTCCTTGTTCATGCGTGAGCCTTCCCGCGCGATGAAGAAAAACAGCGCAAGAGCCAAGGTCACAAATATGAGCGCTCTATCCATGGAGGAACAAGATGCTAAATCCGATGAAGGGCGCGGTTACTCGCCTTCCTTCTGGTTGCTTAAACCGTAGCCGTAGGTGTTGTCGTTGCTCGGCTTGGTGTCGTTCAATACAACGCACATGTTCTTCAACTGCTTGTTAGCGGCGATGCGGTTCATGAACTTGACAAGGTTGCGACGGGTATAGTTAGCACGGGTGACATAGACCGTGGCATTGGTGTACTTATCCAGTGCGAAACTGTCGCTCACCTGAGCCACAGGAGCCGAATCCACGATAATCACATCATACTGTTCGCGCAAGTCGCGGAAGAAGTCCTTCACGCGGTCGCCCAGCAACAGTTCCGACGGATTGGGCGGAATGGCGCCACCAACAAACACATCAAGTCCCTCGACCTCCTTGCACGGCTGCGCAATCTGGTCGAGCTGGACATCAGCACGCGAGAGATAGGAGGTGACACCCGGCACATCGTTGAGGTCGAGCATACTTGCCAACTTGGGATTGCGGATGTCCATGCCCACGAGGGCCACGCGCTTGCCCAACAGGGCAAACGACGAAGCGATGTTGGTGCTGATGAATGACTTACCCTCACCACTGACACTGCTTGTAACAAGGATGACCTTGTCGTCTTCCTTGTTGAGCATGAACTGCAGGTTGTTACGCACATAGCGGAACAGCTCGACAATCGCCGACGACTTGCCGTCCTTGACCACGAGCTGGGTGTTGTGACGGTTGTGGTGAATATGTCCGATGAAGGGCACCTGGGAAATCTCCTCGAGTTCCTCCTGGTTGGAGAACTTGGTGGTGAACAGGTCCTTGAGATAAACCAGCAACAGCGGCAGGAACAGGCCCGCCATCAACGCCAAAGCCAGCACAACCATGCGGTTGGGACTGATGGGCGTGTTTTGGGCGTAAGCGTGGTCCACAATCTTGCCCTTAGGCGTCGTGGCGGCCAGCACGAGGGCATTCTCCTCGCGTTTCTCGAGCAGGAAGGTGTACAAAGTATTCTGGATGCCCTGTTGACGCAAGAGTTCGCGTGCCTCACGCTCCTCGGTGGGCACTTTGCCCAAATCTCCGGCGGTGGCATTGGCCTCGCCGCGCACCTTATTCAGTTGCACATCGAGACCGCGGATAGAGCTGTTGATGCCCTGCAGCACATTGGAGTGCATGGCATCAATCTGCTGGTCCAGTTGCTTGAGGGCGATGTTGTCGCCCTGAGCCGACTGTTCAAGTTCCATGCGTTTGGCCAGCAGGTTGTTATATGCCTTGATGGATGCCGAGGCAGCACTGGAGTCCACCTCAAAGGGGATATAACTATGCTTGTTGGCCGGGTTGCTCACAAAATCCTTGACCATGCCCAGCAGCTGGCGATTGGTTTCCAACTTGACGATGGCGCGGTCGGTGATTTCCTGCTTGGCGACAGCCGACTTGACCTGCAACTCGGGATCCACAATCTTGTGGCTGCGCTTGTAGGCCTCGATATCGGCCTCACTACCCGTCAGGCCCTTATAGATGATGGCCAATCGCTCGTCAATGAACTTGGCTGTGTTGATGGCTTGTTCGTCTTTCTCTTCCTGCCCACGGTCGTTATAGAGTTCCATAAGGGTGTTCAGGATGTCGATACCGCGTGACTTGTTATTCTCGGCAATCGACAGGTTGATACCGTTAGATTTCTTGGTCGCCAACTTAACCTTGATGCGGCGGTTGAGCTGCTCGCCCTTGACCTGGTTGCTGTACAAGCCAGCAGTGATGTGGCAGGGCTTGCCGGCCTTGAAACGGTCGGTTGTCTGAACGGCAAACACACCATACGGGGTCTTTACCGTCGTCGGCAGCGCCGTGTTCTTGACTTCGGCCAGGACTTTCTTGCTCTTGGTGGCCTTGATGGATGCCAGCCCCTGCTTGTCCACATCAATCTTGAACTTGAGTGCCGATGTCAGGGTGTCAAACAATTCCTCGGGGGCTATCACCTCGATAGGCGAACTGTTGTAATGATCCTTGTCGGGCTTGTACCACTCTTTCTTCTCGACATAGGAGCGGTTCAGCTTCAGCTGCTTAGCGACCTGGGTGCAGAGTTCCTGTGACGAGAAAACAATCATCTCGTCATCAACCTTGCTGCCCTGCCCCATGAGTTTCATGCTCTTGAGCAGGCTGGCACCGGCTCCGGCGCTGTTGTCGTCCTGGGCGACCAGCACAACCGACTTGACATTATAAATGCGCTGGGCATACTTGAGGTACAAGAAAGCCAGCGTTATACAAGCAATCAACGACAGCAAGAACAGCCACCAATAACGCTTGTACTTGCGCACAAAGGCGCTGAAATCAATGATTTGTTCCTCTTGTTGAGCAGTGGGAGGTGTATTGAATTTTGCCATAACAGTTCTTTAAAATGGATGTGTTTATCGAGCGAGCGCGATGATAAGCGATGCGATGACCGACACGCTGCTCACGACAGTCGAAATAACCGACAGTTTAAAGGCGTTATTCTGGTTATACTTGGAATTGTCAACACGGATCTTATTGGGCTCGACATAGACCACATCGTTCTGGCGCAGGTAGAAATATGGCGAGTTGAACACTTCGCTGTTATTGAGGTTCAGGCGGTGATATTCACGCTTGCCGTTCTCGGTGCGGATGACATACACACGGTCGCGCTGACCAAACTCGGTGAGATCGCCGCACTGGGCCAGGGCGTCGAGCACGGTGAAGTGCTGGCGACCTGAATAGACGCGCTGGGGAACACGAACCTCTCCCAGCACATCAACACTGAAGTTGACGATATCGACGCGAACATAGGGATCCTTGACATTCTGTGCCACCATGGCGGTGATTTCCTCGGAAATCTCACTCGTGGTTTTGTCCTTCACCATGATGCGGCCCAAAATAGGCATCATGATATAGCCCTGGTCATCGACGATATAGGTCTGGCTGCGCGGCTGAGTCTGCGTGCGCAGGTTGCCCCTAGTAGCAGGATTGTCCATGGGCAGGTTATAGGCTGCCGTGGCCTCAGGGACGGTCGAGGTCACAGTAATCACCAGTTCATCGTCTGGTTGAATCTGAATGGGATAGTTACCTTGGGGATTGGGCAATGAGCCCGAGACTTGGGCGTCCAGATCCTTGAAATAAGCGAGGGAGTTATCCTTCGTCGAAGTGCATGACAGCAACGCGGCCGCTGCTATCAGCATTATCAGTAATCTTGATTTCATACGATTGTTATAATAGTTTTAATACTATTATATAACGCAGATGGAGAGCAATTATTTTATTGCGTTGCGTGATTTGATGAATTTTGCCAGCAACTGGTCTCTTGATTCCTTGCCGCAAGCCCATGCGATGATGACTAATGCAATGATCATCAAGACTATATCGAGCCATTTCATCGAATTAAAGTAGAAAGGCACAGCACAAAGCAGCATCACTGCCACAGGCACCAGGACGCGCTGATCGATTTTCAGCACGAAATAGCGTTTCATGTCATGCCAGCGGTAGATGACCAGCACCAGATAGGTGACTAATTGAGTAATGATGACGCCATAGACGCCTAATGGCTTGATCAACGCGAAATTAAGAATCACATTCACGATAGCTGCAAGCACCACGGCGGGAAGCGTGCGCTTAGTGTCCTTGGCACACTGGTAACCCATATCGAAGAAGGCCGCGATGGCAAAGATGACGGCCGACAAACCCAAGGGGAAGATGTAATTGAGGCTTTCGCTGTACTCGTTAGCTACCAGCCAGCCGTAGTTGACTTTGAGCAAGAGAACATAGCCCACAAAGATGAACGCCAACAGGAAAATATAACTGTTGAACATCCTGGAGAAGAAGCGGTTGCGGTCGGGGCTATTGTACTGCAGAATAGCAGTTTCCTGCCATGCCTGGTAAAAAATTATGGCCAGCGTGTAGATGATACCCGTGAAACGGATGGCGACAGCATACACGCCGTTATCGTCAAGACCCAAGAAATGACTGATGAACAAGCGATCACTACTTCCCGTGAGCCACCAGCACAGCGAACCCGGCATCAGGGGCAAGGTGTAACGCACGATATCGCGGCCCACCTCACGGAAGTCGATGTGCCACCGCGTGTGACGGGTCACCAACCGCACCTTCGCCTCGACGATTACCAGCGCCAAAATGCGCGCAATGATATTGGCTAGGAAAATGCCCTTGATGCCCCATCCCATGCCAACGACAAAGATGATGCTGAACACTCCGATGCCCAATGCCGACAAAATACCGACAGCAACAAAGGCCCGGTTGTTTCCAAGTCCCCTAAAAACCTGTGAGTAAACTTCTTGTAGCGACATGGCGATGAGCAGTCCCACGACATATCCCAGATACCGGATGTCGGTAAACAGGGCCATCACACCGGTAATGAGCAGCGAAACCGACAAGCTCACCAACAGGACACGAGCCACAAACGAGACGATGCGTTGACGCTGCACCTCGTCATCACAGTCCAGCAGGAAACGGAAAGCGCCGTCACGCAACTGCAGCGTGAAGAACGGCAACAGCAACAAGCACACCTGCAGGCAGAGGTCATAATAGCCGAAATCTGCTGTCTCGACATAATAAGTGTACATCGGCACCATCAGGAAAGTGATGAGCTTGGAGCCGATGTTTCCAATTGCATAAACGCCGATGTCTTTCAGGAATTTTGACCCTCGGCTAGCTGCTTTATTGTTGTTTTCGTCTGTTGCCATTATGAATTGCGGCTGCAAAATTACAAAATTAGTGCAAGCCGAGCACAATGCAAAGCAAAAAAAACACAGGTTTTTTTGCCTAACATTGTTGAGGCGCTACCAAATTTCTCTAAAATATTTGAATTTTTCCTCGTACTTTCGTCAAATGTTTGTAATTTCGCATTACAATCATGTGGCTGAACCCTGCTTTTTCTCCGATTTCATCGGCCAAAACCGATGACAAACGGCTAGGGACTAAAACTAAAAACCAGGGACTATAAACTAGAATGATACGGACAATCAACTCGTGGCGAGGACTCATGGCAGTCACCATCGTGCTCTTCCATGCCGGCGTGGGCTGGATGTGGAATGTGGCGGTGACAGGCGTGACCTTTTTCTTCATCTCCAGCACTTTCCTGCTGGCGATGCGGCACCCCTTTGAGCGACTCACCGCACAAAAATATTGCCGTTTTGCCATCAATCATGCCCTGCGGCTCTACCCCCTGCACTGGCTGGGCCTCGCCCTGCTGATTGCCTTGGGGTTGGCCTACTACCCGAGCGACATCCACTGGGGTCCGACCGCCCTAAGTGCCCTGCTTATCCACTCATGGTCTCCTGTGCACGATATCCACTACGGGATCAACCCCGTGGCATGGTACCTGTGCGCCTTGTTGTTCTGCTATTTCATCTACCCGTTCTTGGCCCATTGGCTGGGACGGTGGCGCCTGCGCTATAAGGTGGCACTTGCCATCCTGCTGGCCGTCGTGCTGGCCATTGTCCTGCTACCGCTCGACATCCCCGGTCGCGAAGCCGTGTTTGTCAACCCGTTGTCCCATGTACTGGATGTTGTGGTGGGCCTGATTCTCATTCACCTCTACCACACGCTCAAGCCACGCTGCAGCAAGGTATCGTTTGGCGTTGCGACACTTATCGAGGTTGCTGCCCTGCTCCTGCTAGCAGCAGCCATCGCCATCAATGTCTGCTCAACATGGCTCAAACCCTGGGAGGATGTGCTTATCTGGTTACTGCCTCAAGGAGCGATACTGCTGGCTTTCACCTTGCTTAACGGGCGAGAGGGTGCCATTGGCAAACTGCTGTTATGCAAGCCGTTGCAGTGGTTAGGTAGCATCAGTTTCGAGGTCTATGTATTGCAGTTTGTGGCGTTTCATGTGTTCAATTATCTTGTGTCGCCCGTGGCGGGTCACTATGGCTGGAACATCTATGACAAACTGGCTTGGTTTGTTTTGCCGCTGCTCTTGCCCATGGCATGGTTGGTTAACCGGCTGTTTACCCGCCCGTTGCGCAAATCTCTCACTATAAAAGACTCAACCAAATGATAATCAAGACGATAAACGGCTGGCGCGCGGTTTTTGCGCTGATGATTGTGCTCTTCCATGTGGGCATTACCGGACTGGAAGAAGCCACCTGGGCCGGAGTGACCTTCTTTTTTATGGCAAGCGGATTCCTGTTGTCCATGAAATACCCGTTTAAACAACTTGATGCCAAGGGTTACCGCACCTTCGCCTGGCGCCACGCCATAAAACTTTTCCCGCTTCACTGGCTCACTCTGGTCATCTGGCTAGTCGCGATGGCGCTGTTGGGAATGCTGGTCATCAAGCCGCTCACGCTGGCATTCAACGCCACGCTGCTGCATAGCTGGTCCCTTTGCCACTCCATCTACTTCTCATTCAACAAGTTCTCATGGTTCTTGAGCACCCTGCTGTTCTGCTACCTGTGTTACCCGTTGCTGGCACGATGGTACCAACCCTTGCCCATGCGTGTCAAACTCATCATCATCGCCGTGCTCGCCATCATCGACTTCGCCGTTCTTGCCGGGAGCGACGATTACTGGCGCACGGCGCTCTATGTCTTCCCTCCTGTCCGCCTGATTGATTTCATCATTGGCATGACATTGGCCAAAGCCGTTCCGAGTATTCAGAAATCGCGTTTCCTGGGCAAGAGCCCCCTCGGCACTGATGCCGAACTCATCAGCATTGCTTTGCTCTCGGCCGTGATCATGACCTATCGCACCACTAGTGGCAGACTGCTCCCCTGGTGCGATGCCATCCTCTGGTGGCTGCCCGTGGCGGTGATACTGATCGTCTGCCTCCTCTATAACCGGCGTGAGGGTTTTATCGGCCGCCTGCTGGCTTCTAAGCCGATGCAATGGCTGGGCAACATTAGTTTTGAGATTTTCATGCTGCAAGGCATCGCCGCCCTCATCTATAACTACTGGGTGGCTCCTGTTCTGGCACACTTTGGCATTATTAACGCGCTGAATTTTGTCAGCCACGACCTGTTCGGTACCGCCTCGGTCAATCATCTGGCCCTGTTCATCCTGCCCATCGACATCCTGCTCGCCTGGCTCGTCAACCGTCTGTTCACCCGACCCATCGCCAAACTTTTCAGGCGCGCTTAAGTATCACACATATCCCTTTTTCATCATTAATGCGCCGATTTATGCAATCGGTTGCATTATTTTTTTGCGGTCGAAAGACATTATCTATAATAAAATCAAGTGATAATGTGTTATTTTTGTAGGTGCTTAACCGCTATAACCGAGAAATTATCACAATAACACTTAAAATAACCCGACTATGATGAAAACTAAACCGGATTTGAAATTTAACCAGCTGTGGAACATCAGCTTTGGTTTCTTTGGGGTGCAGATTGCCTATGCCCTGCAGAGCGCAAACATCAGCCGCATCTTTGCGACGCTTGGCGCCGACCCCCACAACCTGAGTTATTTCTGGATTCTGCCTCCGTTGATGGGCATGGTGGTACAACCGCTCGTGGGCTACTTCAGCGACAAGACATGGCTGGGCCGTTGGGGCCGCCGCATCCCTTATCTGCTGATTGGTGCCCTCGCTGCCGTGATTGTGATGTGTCTGCTGCCCAATGCCGGCTCTTTCGGTCTGAAAATCGCTGGCGCGATGATCTTCGGCTTGATTGCCCTCATGTTCCTTGACACCAGCATCAACATGGCTATGCAGCCCTTCAAGATGATGGTGGGCGACATGGTCAACGAGAAACAGAAAGCCAAGGCCTACAGCATCCAGTCCTTCCTGTGCAATGCGGGCTCGCTGGTGGGCTACATCTTCCCCTTCCTGTTTACCGCCATCGGTATCGCTAACATCGCCCCCGAGGGCGTTGTACCCGACAGTGTGAAGTGGTCGTTCTATGTGGGCGCAGCCATCCTCATCCTGTGTGTCATCTACACCATCAGCCATGTGAAAGAATACACCCCGGCTGAGATGGCAGAGTTCAACGCCGCCGCCAATGCCGAAGGGAAGAGTGAGAATGCTACCGAGATGAGCCCTGCTCAGAAGAAGCACGCCATTAAGGTATTCTTTGAGGTCGGACTGGTACAATTCTTCTGCTGGGCAGCGTTCATGTACATGTGGACCTATACCAACGGTACCATCGCCGACACCGTTTGGGGCACTACTGACGCAGCCAGCCAGGGTTATCAGGAGGCCGGCAACTGGGTGGGCATCCTGTTTGCAGTACAAGCTATCGGTAGCGTACTGTGGGCCGTTGTATTGCCGCAGTTCAAGAACATCAAGGTCGCTTATGCCTTGAGCCTCGTCATCGGCGGCATCGGCTTTGCCATGGTACCCTACATCCACAACCAGTATTTGCTGTTTGTGCCCTACTTCCTCATCGGTTTTGCTTGGGCCGCTATGCTGGCCATGCCGTTCACTATGGTGACCAACGCCTTTGAGGGCAGCAGCCGCATGGGTACTGCACTGGGATTGTTCAACTGTACCATCTGCATCCCGCAGATTGTAGCCGCTGCATTGGGCGGCTTGCTGCTGGCAGCCATGGGCAGCATCCAGGGCAACATGCTTCTGCTTGCAGGCATCCTGCTCATCGTTGGCGCCGTGTGCGTCTTCATTATCGAGGACAAGAAGCATCAATAAATATCTAAAAACCTGAAACCATAATAACTATGAAAGTGAGATTCAACATCGAGTACGGAACCATTTATGGTGAGAATCTGGTACTCAATATCGTGAATAGCGCCAAGGGCGAGAAAGTGGCAAGCCATGCCATGAAGCCCGCCAGTGACAAAGTGTGGAAATGCGACTTGGACCTCCCTGCCAAGGCAGGACAAATCGACTATTACTATAGTGTGGAACGCGACGGCAAGGAGATGCGTCACGAGTGGACAGTTGTGCCCCACCGCCTAGAATTCAATGCGGCCAAGGCAAGCCGTTACATCACATTCGACCACTGGAATGACCTTCCTGATGACAGCTATTTGTACAGCTCGGCTTTCACCGACTGTGTGGCCCTGCGCAAGCACCAGGCTGTCGCCAAAGCCAAATACACCACCTGCATTCAACTCAAAGTTCGCGCACCGCAACTGCGCACCGGCGAGATCTTGGGCATCGTGGGCAACGAGCCTGCGTTAGGTGACTGGAATGAGGCCAAGGCCTTGAAGATGAACGAACACAACCACAACGAGTGGGTCATCACACTCGATAGCGCCGCTTTCAAGAAAGCGATGATTGAGTTCAAGTTTGTCATCATGGGCGGCAAGGGCAAGAATGTCATTTGGGAGACAGGTGACAACCGCACGGTGCTGCTGCCGGTACTCAAAGACAGCGAGCACATCGTCTATGAGTTGCCGCAGGCCTACTTCCCCCTCTACCCAGCCAAGCTGGCGGGCACCGTTGTGCCCATCTTCTCGCTCCGCAGCGAGGGCAGCTTCGGCGTGGGAGACTTCGGCGACCTCAAGCTCATGGTGGACTGGGTGTCCAGCACCGACCAACGGGCCTTGCAGGTGCTGCCTGTCAATGACACGACCATCACCCACACCTGGAGTGACAGCTATCCTTACAACAGCATCAGCATCTATGCCCTGCACCCGCAGTACATGGACCTGCGCCAGCTACCCAAATTGGCTGACAAGAAACGCGCTGCTGAGTTTGAGAAATTGCGCAAGGAACTCAATGCGCTGCCCCAGATCGACTATGAGCGCGTGAACAACGCCAAGCGCGAATACATGAAGCTGCTGTTTGAGCAGGAGGGTGCCGATGTGCTCAAGAGCGACGAATTCAAGGCTTTCTTCACCGCCAACCAGGATTGGCTGGTGCCCTATGCAGCCTTCTGCCACTACCGCGATCTTTATGGCACGGCATCGTTCTCCAAGTGGCCCGATCACCACACCTTCACCGACGAGGAGCGTGCCGCGATGTCCAATCCGCGCACCAAGGCCTACAAAGAAGCCAGCCTGTGGTACTATGTGCAGTATTACCTCGACAAGCAGATGCGAGGAGCCCATGAGTATGCCCAGAGCAAGCATGTCATCCTCAAGGGTGACATCCCCATCGGCATCAGCCGCGACAGTGTCGAGGCCTGGGTAGAGCCCAAATACTTCAACCTCAACGGCCAAGCCGGCGCTCCGCCTGATGCATTCTCGACCAATGGTCAGAATTGGGGCTTCCCGACCTATAACTGGGATGTGATGCTCGCCGACGGCTGCCAGTGGTGGGTGAAGCGTTTCCGCAAGATGGCGCAGTACTTTGATGCCTACCGCATCGACCATGTGCTGGGGTTCTTCCGCATCTGGGAAATCCCCATCAACGCCGTTCATGGCTTGCTCGGTCAGTTCTCGCCCTCTCTAGGAATGAGTGCACAAGAGATCCGCAGCTATGGCCTCAACTTCCAGGAAGATCTGATGACCCAACCGTTCATCGCCGACTGGGTTCTGGACCGCATCTTCGGCAAGTGGGCCAACCTGGTGCGTGAGAAATATGTGGAGCGCGTGCATGACGACATTTACCGCATGAAGCCCGAGTATGACACCCAACGCAAGGTGGAAGCCGCCTTCGCCGGAAAGAACAGTGAGGACGACATATGGATTCGCGACGGTCTGTATGCGCTCATCAGCGATGTGCTGTTTGTGCGCGACCGCAAGAATCCCGCCTTGTTCCACCCGCGCATCTCAGTACAGTTTGACTTCATCTACGAGGCGCTCTATGACAACGACAAGGCCGCCTTCAACAAGCTCTACAACGAGTATTACTATCACCGCAACAACGATTTCTGGTACCACGAGGCAATGAAGAAACTGCCCAAACTGGTACAGGCAACCCGCATGCTCGTGTGTGCCGAGGATCTGGGCATGGTGCCCGATTGCGTGGCATGGGTAATGAATGAGTTGCGCATCCTGAGCCTCGAAATCCAATCAATGCCCAAGGACAACCACATCAAGTTCGGCAACCTGAACATCAACCCCTACCGCAGCGTGGCCACCATCTCGACTCACGACATGCCCACCTTGAGGCAATGGTGGGATGAGGACTGGGACCGCACCCAAGAGTACTTTAATGCCACACTCTGGCACAGTGACGCTGCACCCCACCCGCTTCCAGGCTATTTGGCCGATGAAATCGTGCGTGCCCACCTCAATTGCCCGTCTATGCTCTGCCTGCTCTCGTTGCAGGACTGGCTGGCCATCGACGAGAAGGTGCGACTAGAGGATGCCGATGCCGAACGCATCAACATCCCCGCCAATCCCCGCCATTACTGGCGCTACCGCATGCACCTGTCTATCGAGCAGCTGATGAAGGCCGATGAATTCAACGGCCGCGTGAAAGATCTCATCTCTCAAAGCGGACGCAAATGAAACGGCTCACTCTTCTGGTAGCGATAATCATGGCATTACTCGT
>JAFZSS010000151.1 GCA_017619255.1 Muribaculaceae bacterium | reverse complement strand
GATCTTGAGGCGGCTTTTCTTCAGTGCCAGTGCATACAGCACGCGGGTCACACCATGCGAGATGGGTTCGCGTGCCACATAATAGACATAGGTGCTTGCCAGCAGGATACCGATGGCGGGGAAGACGAGGTACAGCAGGTTGCCGCCCTCGGAGCTGAAGCGGCTCGTCAGCCATCCTGCGATGAGACCGATGAGGGTCTTGAGCAGGACGGCAGCCAGGCCTGAAGTAATGCCCACGATGAGGGCGAGCAGCACGACAAATGTCTTTTCGGGAATGTGTTTCTCGCGCCACTCGAGTATGTCGTTCCACAAATGGCTGCCCTTGGAGGCAACCTTGCCTGTGGACGATGTGGCGCCGGTGTCTTTATTGTTGTCCTGCATCACATTCCGCGTCCTGTGAAGACGATTTTGATGGTGTAAATAAGTATCTTCAGGTCGTTGAGCAACGACATGTTGTCCAGGTACATCAAGTCATACTTGACGCGCTCGACCATCTCGTCGATGTTCTTGGCGTAGCCATACTTGACCATGCCCATTGAGGTGATGCCGGGACGCACCTGATGCAGCAACGCATAGGCTGGCACGCGTTCGATAATCTGGTCGATGTAATACTTGCGCTCGGGACGCGGCCCCACGATAGACATGTCGCCCTTGAGCACATTCCAGAACTGCGGCAGTTCGTCGATGCGGTACTTGCGCATGAAACGGCCGAATGGCGTGATGCGCGGGTCGTCGTCCGATGATAGTTGCGGTTGACCGTTCACCTCGGCATTTTGGACCATCGAGCGGAACTTGATGATTTTGAATGGCTTGTTATGCAGCCCGATGCGCTCCTGCAAGTAGAACACCGGACCCGGGCTGGTGGCCTTGATGATGCAGGCAACAATGGCAAAGACGGGTGTCAGGGCAATCAGGGCTAGAATCGACACGACGATGTCGATGGCGCGTTTGATGTTCTTGCCGCTGTCGCTCAGGCTGCTGCGCGAGATGTTCACCAGCGGCTCGCCATAGAGGTCGGAGATGCGCACCTGGCTTTGCATCATGTTGAAGCGCTCGGGGGAAATCAGAATGGGAAGACCCAAGGCGAACAGTTTGTTGATCGCGCTCATGTTCTGGTGAAGGTCGTCGCGGCTGGGTACCACGATGAGTTCCCAGATATCCTCTTTGGCACACACTTCCTTAAGCTCGTCAAGTTCGTAGTAGGGCAACGGATTTCCCTTGACGGGGTTTTCTCCGGGGATGTTGACGAAGCCTTTGATTTCGTGGCCCGTGGACTTGCGCATGCTGTTCAGCTTGTTGGCAAAGGCAATAGCGGCCGACCCGCTGCCCACGATGAGCGTGGGGAAAGTCCATTGGCGCGACTTAATCTGGCGGGAAGCGTTGTTGGTGATGATGAAACGCACCAGATAGACAAATCCGAACAGCATTCCCCACAGGATGAAAATCATCTCATAGTCGCTGCCGCGCACGCCGATGACATCGTTAATCAGCGCCAGGAAGAAGATGGCCAGTGTGTTGATGCCGGCACTCACTATCGTGGTGAACAACTCCTGCACACGCGACTTGCGGCACACATCGTTATAGTAGCCGCTGAAGCTGTAGGTCACCATCATCAGCAAGGGGAAGAACAACTGACCGAGCAGTACCATCTTACTCGTCAGGTAGGAGCCCAGGTTGCCGTAACCGGCAACGGTGCCCATCTGGTAACGGACAATGTTATAGCAGAACCAGGCGATATTGGACATCACATAGTCACCCAGCACATACTTGATGCGCTGTTGATGGGCTTTGTTGTTGAGGTCTAACCTGATTTTCATGATGCGTCGTTATCTGATTATCTTAAAAGTGCCGTCGCGGCTCAACAGGATGATGTTGGACGGCTGGTGAGGCGTCGTGTCGTCGCGGCGGTATTCTACTGCATAATCCACGCCCTTGACGATAGCCTCGTCGATGTTGGCAAAGGTGCGGGGTGTGGCCTCGCCGCTCACATTGGCCGAGGTGGACACGATGGGCTTGCCGAAGCGCTCGCACAGGCGGTGGCAGAACTCGTCATTGGGGATGCGGATGCCCACGCTGTCCTCGGGTCCAAGCAGATTGGGTGCCAGGTTGTAGGCGCCCTCATAGATGATGGTCAACGGCTTGACAGCCACATCAATCAACTCGCGGGCAATCATAGGCACATCCACCACATAGTGGTCAAGGTGGTCGGCGCTGTCGATGAGCACGATGAGCGCCTTGCTGTCGTCGCGCTGCTTGAGTTGGAAGACGCGTTTGACAGCCTCCTCGTTGGTGGCGTCACAGCCGATGCCCCATACCGTGTCGGTGGGGTAGAGAATCAACCCGCCTGCACTCAAAGTTTTGAGACATTGGACAATATCGGCCTCCTGGAGGGCTCTGATTTCCTGTATTTGTTCCTTGCTTAACTTCATTTTGATTGGTACTAACCTGCAAAGATAGTGCAAGGTGAGAGAAATGCCAAATTTATTTGAGCATTTCCGAACCGCAGCCTATCTTGGACCGAAAGTCAAAGTAGTGCAAGGTGAGAGAAATGCCAAATTTTATGCAAGCCGAGTGCAAAATAGTTTACTTTATTTGCCGAGGCGCCGCTAAAATTATTCAAATTTATTTGAGCATTTCCGAACCGCAGCCTATCTTGCCCGAGGAGATGAAGCGCCGCAGGGAAAGTAGTGCAAGGTACTCGTCTTGACAACAATGAAGCGAGTTTTTTTCGCAATTACTTGCTTTTATTCTAAAATATCATGAACTTTGCAGCAGGTAATATAATTGAATAACGGTCTCATGGCGGGCTTAAAGCATGCCTGGGACAAAGACACTTGAACGATATGAAACATACTTTTATGATCTTGGCAATGGCAGTCGTGGGCGTTTTGGCATCAATGGATGTCGGCGCTGCCCCCTATGTTGATGATTCCGCTTCCAAGACACCCATTGATCTGTTCCTGGGAATGGATTATGACGACGATTACAGTTATACGGGTAGTGAATCGCTGCTCTATCGTTTCCCGGGTCTCATCATGCAAGAAAAGGACGCGACCTGGTATGTCAGCGACGACGACTTTGACATCAAGTTCCGTTGTTCGTTGGGCCTGTACATCGACAAGGAGTATCCGAGCGAGGCCGTGTTCCGCGAACTGGAGGCCGCGATTGATTCCGCCCTGGTATTCGGCTTGGAACCCTATGGAGGCATGGATGATCAGCCGGCGTTCAGGTTGCGCAGCGCCAGCACGCCGCAGAACGCAAAGCAGATACTGGAATTTGGCAGTCAAGTGTTTGACATGTACACCAAGCAGATGAGTGCTAAAAAACCAGTGTCGGCCTACGAACAGGTGCCTGAAGCCCGGTGGTGTCTTGTCGTGCACAAGCTCTATGACGAGGGCGATCAAGCGACCTATCTCTTCGAGATCAGTTATGACATCAATGGTTCAAACGGTTGTCCCAGCCAAGCCCATTACATCACTTTTGATAAGAAGACAGGCGAGATTCTTCAGCCCGATGAGATTATCAATAAATATGGTGCTGAGTACCTGAAGAGCCAGTTGTGGGATGCATATATGAAGGTCCGTGCCGAGCGTGAATACGGTGACGATGTCACGGCGGTGTCGCCCGATGAACTGATATCAGAGGTTAGCGGTTGCGCTATCATCAACGAGGGCATCATGTTCTACTACTTGCCCTATATCATCGGCTGCGGTGCCGAGGGCGAGTACATGCTGGTGATTCGCAAGAAGTGACTCGTGGAATACATAGAAAGAAGTCGCGACTCAACCAGAGCCGCGACTTCTTTCTATTGTCAAGGTTAGAAACTCCTAATTTCTAATTCCTAATTAATAATCATTTTCCTTGCTGCTTGGCCCAGCTGTCCTTCAGGCCGATGGTGCGGTTGAACACCAGATGGCCCTCGGTCGTGTCTTGGTCGACGCAGAAGTAGCCGATGCGCTGGAACTGGAAGGTGTCGCCCACCTTGGCAGTCTCGGCCAGGAACGGCTCGATTTTGGCGTCGGGCAGCACGCGCAGCGACTCGGGGTTGAGCAACTCGCGGAAGTCGTGCTCGGTGTCGGCGCTGGGATTCTCCACGGCGAACAGGCGGTCATAGAGCCTTACCTCGGCGTCCACGCAGTGGCGGGCGCTCACCCAGTGCAGGGTGCCCTTCACCTTGCGCTGACTGCCGGCGCTGCCGCTCAGCGTGTCGGGGTCATAGGTGCACTGGATCTCGGTGACATTGCCGTCGGCGTCCTTGGTGCAGCCGGTGCACATGATGATGTAGGCTCCCTTGAGGCGGACTTCCTTGCCTGGCGTGAGGCGGAAGAACTTCTTGGGAGGCTCCTCCATGAAGTCGTCACGCTCGATATAAAT
>JAFZSS010000150.1 GCA_017619255.1 Muribaculaceae bacterium | reverse complement strand
GGCGGGTAGTAGTTGATGCGTACCTTGTGGTAGTACTCGCTGTACAGGTCGGGCTGATCGTCGGCAACGAGGATGGACTCGAGCGTCGAGAGCTTGCTGACCTCCTTGGTGCGGAAGTTGGCGGGCTCGTCAAGCACGAGGCCGTCACGGTTACCCAGGATGTTGGTCGAGAACCAGCCGTTCAGACCAAGCATGCGGGTGCCGATGATGGGAGCGAAACCGCTCTTTACCAGGGTCTGGCCGGTCTTGAAATCCTTACCGGCAATGGGCACCTGGGTCTTCTCTGAGAGTTCCCACATGGCGGGGATATCAACGGTGGTGTTGGGCGCACCCATGATGAAGGGGCAATCCTCCATCAGTGCAGCGTAGGCATAGCACATCGAGGGGGCAATCTTGTCAACCACATTGTCCTTCATGGCCTTCTCAAGGTCGGCGATGGTGCCATGGTACTTCATGTCGGGCTCGACATAGATCTCAGTCGAGGCTGCCCACAAAACTACCACGCGGTCAACACCGGTCTCTTTCTTGAAATTGCGGATGTCTTCACGCAACTGCTCGGTCATGTCCCAGCGGTCCTTGCATTGCTTAACATTGTCGCCGTCGAGGCGTTTAGCGTAGTTCTTGTCGAACGCGGCCTTCAAGGGCTTAATCTTCAACAACTCGTCCTTGACGGGGTTGATGTCCTTCTCCTTGAGCACTTCGGCATTGATGGCGCTTTCATAAGCGTTCTCAGGGAATACATCCCATGCTGCGAAGACGATGTCGTCGAGCGAAGGCATGGAAACGATCTCGTTATAATGTAAATACTTCTTGTTCTCGCCTTTACCAATGCGAATCTTGTCATACTGTGTCATGCTGCCGACGGGCTTTGCAAGACCTTTACGGGCCATCATAACGCCAGTCATGAAGGTGGTGCTCACGGCACCCAATCCAACTACCATAATACCTAACTTGCCGGTAGCGGGCTTAACGATTTCTTTTGCCATAATCTTTTATTACAGTTAATGTTATAGGTTATTATCTAACTTAAATGATGCTGGCCTTGTGACGGGCCAGATACGCTTTTGCGCGGTTTTCACTTGCAAAAATCGGCGCTAAATTACTGCCTTTTTTTGAATTGAGATATAAAAGAACTTGAAAATTTTGTCTAAAAATGTTAAATTTTAGCAGAATATAGAGAAATTAGCAAAATAATGCAAATTTTCGGTAGTTATTAGTGAACGAATGTTAATTGGGGTTTCGCGATTTTGAGCTGTTTTCCGCGGTTTTATCTGTTTTTGATCTGTCGCTTGTGTTGTCACGATTTATGCTTTTATTCTAAACAAACTGAGAATGAGCAAATGATATGTTTCATGGGAAGATTGAGGACTTTCCTTGATTTATTCTTCCATTTTGCTGTAAAAAATCATAAAACTGAGATGATTATTTTGCCCTTTTATAAAAATGTATATATATTTGCCGAGTTTTTGAAAAATGAAAATATCAGAATCAACATCTATAAACTAACCACTAAATTATTGCTAATGAAAAGAATCCTATTGCTGTTGACCGTTGCTGTTGCAGCGGTGTCAATGTTGGCTGCTCCTGTTGATCAGGCCGCTGCCGCAAGGAAAGCTCAAACTTATTTGGCCAACGAGATGTACTCTGGCAGGCAAATGGCCCCTGCAGCCTTGACACCTGTTTTAGTAATGTCAGATATTGGCAGCAAGAGAGCCAATAATCCCGCTTATTATGTTTTCAACACAGCCACCACATTCATTGTTGTCTCTGGCGATGACCGTGCCGAGGAGATTCTCATGGTCGGTGACGAGCCCCTGAATATGGACTACATCCCTGATGCTCTCCTGTATTTGCTCGATTGCTATAAGGAGCAGATCACTTACCTCCAGGAGCATCCCGATATTCAGGTAGAAAAGCCCTCGGAGAAGAGGCAGTCATTGCGCGCGGTGACCTATGGCCCGCTGTTGACGGCCAAGTGGGATCAACAGGCGCCCTACTGGAATCAGTGCAAGTTCACTCGCAATGGCACAACCTACCAGTGCTTGACGGGTTGTCCTGCTACTTCTGCATCAATGGTGCTCTACTATTGGAAATATCCGACGACACAGGTGCCTGCTATCGGTTCCTACACATCGACACTTGACATTAGTTCAACTCAGTCTGTCACCTATACCTATCCTGCTGTGTCAGCAACGACTTTTGATTGGGCCAACATGAAGGATACCTATTATTCTGGTTCATCTGGTGCATCGGCCACTGCTGTTGCCACGCTGATGCGCTATGTCGGTCAGGCAGAGCAGATGATGTATGGAACTGTTGCTGCCGGCGGTAGCGGAATCTATAATACAAATGCCAATATTATTGCAACCATGTTTAAAAGCATGGGATATGAATCAACCGCTAGGCGTGTGTATAAATCCACTTATTCATCGACTAATTGGACGAATCTCATGATTACTGAAATGGCTGCATCACGACCTGTTGTCTATTTGGCTGTTGGCGACGACGGACAAGGTGGCCATGCTTTCAATGTTGACGGCTACCGTGAAAGCGACGGCAAGTTCCATGTGAATTTCGGTTGGAGTGGTTACGGCAATAGCTGGTATGCCATGGATGCATTCACTGATTATGAGGGTACTACATATAACATTGACCAACAGGCTATCGTCGGTGTTCAGCCTCCTGGTGGTATCGGCAACTCTCCCTATATGAATGTTGACCCCACTTCAGTGACATTTACCGGTGAGGTGGGAGGTACCTACACTGAGACCTTCATCGTTACTGGCGGTAACCTCCAGAGCAATGCAACCATTGGCAAGGCTGGCAGCAGTGCATTTACGATTTC
>JAFZSS010000149.1 GCA_017619255.1 Muribaculaceae bacterium | reverse complement strand
GCACGCGCACGAGCATCGAGATGATGCCCTTGACGATGATGGCGTCGCTGTCGGCCTGCAGGTGCATGTGGCCGTCGATGCAGTCGGCCTGGAGCCACACGCGGCTCTGGCAGCCTTCAATCAGGTTGTCGGCCGTTTTGTACTGCTCGTCGAGCGCGGGCATGGCATTGCCCATGTCGATGATGACGCTGTAGCGGTCCATCCAGTCGTCCAGACCCTCAAATTCCTCAATGATTTCGTCTTGTCGCTCGTTGACTGTTGACATGAAATTAGTAGTGATGTTTTGGTTTAACCTACAAAGTTAACGCTTTATTTTTAAATAAGGTATCACAATAGGCCTAAAAATGTATTTTGACGCTCAAAATTGGATAAAAAACAAGCCCCACAGGCATTGGCACTGTGGGGCTTGAGATGCTTTAGGATGATGACCTCATCAATAGAACTTGATGAGGTTCTTCTTCACCTTGGTGGCCTTGGAAAGGATGCGGTAGATGCTCTGCGGGTTAGCATAGATGCTGGCGCCGCGGGTCTGAGCATAACGGTTGTCGAGCTCCTCCTTTGCGGGCTGGCGCTCAGCCTTCTCCTGGCTGACTACCTGGTAAACAAAGACGGCGTTCTCGCCCTTCCAGGGACCCTGCAGGGTGCCCTGCTTGGCAGATGCCATGCGGCCGATGAGACCAGGCTCGTAGCCCAGCTTGGGATCACCGTTGCCGGCGAACACGATGCGGGCGGTGTCAATCTGTGCACCCATCAGTGCGGCATAGCCGTTCAGGTCATTGGCCTTGCCCTTGTACTCAGCCATCAGGGCATCACCCTTCTTGCTGTTGCGCACGCGGTTGGCGAGCAGTTCCTTACCCTGCGGGAAGGTGTAGGGCAGATAGTCCTTGTCATAAATGTCGTCGATGGCGACGGCAATCATCACATCCTTGTTGTCGTTGTAGATGGGAGAAACCTCGCCCTGCTTGTTGTCAAACGCCCACTTGATGGCCTTGCGGCTGTCCCTGATGCTCTGGCCGTATTGGCCGGTGCTCAACTGGGGCATGCTGGCGGTGATAAGGGTCTCGATGGCGTTGTAACCGGCCTTGGCGGCATTATCCTCAAAGGCCTTGGCGGTCTTGTTCTTGTTCAGGAAGTCCTGGAACTTGTCACGCAACTCGTCACAGGTCTTGGTGCTGGCATAGGCGTCATAGGTTACGGTGGCCACGGTGTAGAAGGTCTTGGGAGCCTTCTTCTCGTTCACCTTGCAGAGCTGACCGATCTGGTCGTTGCTCTCGAGCACGAAGTACTTGCCGATCTCGGCGTTGGCGAGCTTGGCCTTCATCGTGTCAGCCACGAGATAGACGCGCTGCCAGTTGTTGTTCTTGCCGTCAACCTTCTGGGGATAATCCTTCTTGATGTCATCGAGGTTGGCGCCGGCATTCAGCTTCTCGAGAATCTCGTTCTGCAGTTTCTTGTCACCCTGAATAACCACGAAGCCCACATCAACAGAGTCAAGGCTGAGCTCCTTGTTCATGAGCTTGTACATCACATGGTGGTTGTTGACGGTGCTGTCGCGGTGGGTCGTGCCCACAGCAGCATTGGAGAACAGGTCACGCACGCTGGCGGGAATCTCCTTCTGCAGGATCTTGGCAGTGTCGATTTGAACGGTGCCCAACAGGCGTACCGAATCCACGCCACGACCCTTCTGCAGGGCGATGTAAGCGGCGTCGGCAATCTTCTGGGCGGCAGTGATGTCCTCTGAGCTCGGCACGATGGGAACGGCGATGAAGTGGATGGCGCGCATCTCTTCCTCGAGCTTGAACAGCGGTTTCATCTTCTCCCACTCGGCCTTCAACTCGGCATCACTGACGGGATATTTGTCATCGGGCAGCGAGGAGTAGTCCTTCTTGGCGAAGGTAACGACATTGGTGATTGCCTCTTCCTCGGCCATCTGAGCGCGGTCCAGGTCGTTGGCCTGCATACAGCCGGCCACCAGTGACTGCAACTTGACGAACTTGTACTGCTTGGTGATGTCCTCCTGGAGCTTGTTCCACTCGGAGCGCATCTGGAGCACCTGGCTCTCATCAACACCCTGCTTGCCGGGGTTCATGATGAAGTCATAGAACTCGGCGGGCGTCTTGGCACCAGCCTGCTGAACAAACTGCGTCACGCTGGGGTGAGGCTTCTGGCCCAGCATCAGCTCACTGATCTCGCGGTCGCTGACATCGATACCGAGCTTCTCATACTCTTGGTCGAGAAGCACCTCGTTGATCATGTCGTCGAGCACCTGCTGTTGGCGTACGGCGGGATCGGTCTGGTTCTGGTTGTTCTTGTCCTGTTGTTGCTCCTCGGCAGCAACCTGCTCAATGCGGTGCTGGAAGTGCATAATGTCAATTTTCTCGTTGCCGACTTTTGCGGCTGCACTGTTTCCACCGGAACGCCCGATGGCCTCGATACCTACCTCGATAATGAATGCGAGCAAGGCGGCACCGATCACGATGGCAAGGATCTTTTTCCTCTGCCTAATTTTCTCTAATGTTGCCATTTACAATTACTTATATTACTTTATTTCGTTCAATTTTAGGGCTTTTCGCCAAATAAACACGCAAAGGTAGTTATTTTTTGTATACTGGCAAAAAAGTTGCCCTTTTTTCTCATTTTTTCTTCTTTCGCCCATCTCCACCCGTGAACGCCCCATTGTATTTTTTCGGGGGTGTGATAGCCGTTTTCGGAAAATTTTCCCTACATTTGCGGCAGTAATAACCTGTTGAATAACTAAAACCTAAACGACAATGATGAAAAGAGCTTTTATGATGCTGTTGGTGGCATTGGCCGCCCTGCTGATGACGACCTCGCGTGCCGCCCAAGTGCCCGTGTGCCCGCCCGACGATATTGACCAAGCTCTGGATGCTTTGGGCGATGCTTCAGACGAGGAAAAGCTGGCTTACCTGATATCTGTGATTAATGGGGAAATGCAACAGCATGACCCGTATTCCCGCCTTTTCCTTGACGAGAAAAACAATGCCGTTGTCATGCAGATGAATGCCGAGGATGAAGGCATCTCTCCCGATGATTGGGACCCTGATTATGCTGACCTGTTCAAGACCGTGTTCCTGAAGAGCTTTTTGGATAATGAGGAGTCGCTTCTCTTCCTGGCTATGATTGCCGCCACCGAGCGCGATTTCGTCTTTCAGGGCGTGTTCCCGGGCAAGGCTGTCGCTCCCTTGACATTAACCTTTACTCCCGAGGAGATTTATGATGCCGTTGTCGAGTGCATGGCAGCGGACTATGGTGATGACTCACCCGAATTTGCAGAAGAGGATGACTCAGAGTTAGTTAGCGCTTTGGAGGGCATGACCGGCGATAACAAGATTCACTTTCTGACGAATTTGCTGAATGAGGCCATGCAGATGGACGAGGATATTAATGCCCAAGTCTGGATAGATGAGCCTTCCAAGACGATTGTTTGGTCGATGGTGGATGAAGAGTTCACCGATTTGGATGTTGACAGCGAAGAAGATGTGCAACTGATCAAGATGCTGCTCTTGGGTGCTGTTGCCAGTGAAGTTGGCACTGAACTTTTTGAGATGATTGCCAATGAGGGTTATGGCCTGGAATTCAGACTAATGGGCCACGAGGGTCAGACCGTTCCCCTCGTGCTGGCTTTTACCGCCGAGGAATTGTTGAGCGCTGTAACTTATTTTGAGGCTCCGCCCTCAGGTGACTAAGATAGTATATTGATACGTAAAGCATTGGCGTTGCTAGTGGTGCGTCTAAGCAGGTCGAAGGCCTTAAGGTCTGCGACCTTTTCTGTCAACCCCAAAAAATAATGTAGGGCCTCATTGACCAGATTAGTATCCCCCTTGACACTAATGAACCAAAACAAAAAACTTAGCGTCTTAGCGTGATGCCAAAACAGTTGAACTGTCAAAACTAAACAAAATACTTAGCGCCTTGGCGTCTTAGCGTGATGCCCGCCTCGCAACATTTGTCGGTTTTTTTTAGGATTATTTTAGAAGATGTGTAGCCGCTATGTGGCAATTTATGGCTATTTTTGCAGTTAATATTAATGTGAAATGTGCGGCGCGCCCTTTGATGGAGCGCTAATACCCAAGAAAATAACTAAATAGCATCATAATGAAGAAGATTAAAAGAGTCTTGATGTCGGTGCTTGTGGCCGCCCCGGTGGTGGTCATGGGACAGCCTGGCGTGATGAACAGCGAGGCCGCGGGCTATCTCGAGCGCGGCTTGCAGATGTATGAATCGCACAACTATGCGGGAGCCGTCGACCAGCTTGAGCACATGAAGCAGTTGCCCTGTGAGGCCTCAATGCGCGAGCAGGCCGACTACTACATCGCCCTGAGCCGTTTTGAGCTGGGCGACGAGGCCAGCCTGGCATTGTTGCAGCAGTTCATCGAGCGTTACCCTGCCTCGCCGCTGGCGGTGGAGGCCCAGTTGAAGATGGGTAACTACTATTTTTACCGTGGACAGTGGGAAAGTGCCCTGCTGAGCTATTCGCTCGTGCGCAACGGCGCGCTGGACCTGAACAGCGACGAGGACCTCGAGTACCGCCGTGCCTACAGCAACCTGCGTCTGGGCAACTATCGCGAGGCCGAGCGCCAGTATTATAACCTCGAGAAGAGTCCGCGCTACGGTGGTGCCAGCGACTTCTACAAGGCCTATCTGGATTACGCCCAAGGCGACTACGGCGAGGCCGAGGAGAAATTCTCGCGCATTCCGCAGGACAGTGAGCTGGGCTACCAGTCGCAGTACTACCTCACCCAGATTGAATATAACAAGAAACGCTATAGCCAGGTCATCGAACAGGGCAAGGCCCTGCTGGCCGAGCATCAGAACGACTACTTCGACGCCGAGTTGAACCGCGTGGTGGGCGAGAGTTACTACCACCTGGGCAATGACAGCCAAGCGCGCACCTACCTGCGCCGCTACCTCGACAACCCCGAGGGCGAGCCTTATCGCACGGCTGCCTACACGATGGGTGTGCTTGATTACCGCAACGGCAACTACGAGGCGGTGGTCAATGACATGCTCCATGTCACCGACGGCAGTGACGCCTTGACACAGAGCGCCTACCTCTACATGGGTCAGGCCAAGCGCCAGCTGGGCGACCTCAACGGTGCCAACATGGCGTTCCAGCAGGCCGCCACGATGACTTGTGACCGCGATGTCCGTGAAACGGCCTACTACAACTATGCCGTGGGCCTGAGTAAGGGGGCACGCACACCGTTTGACAAGAGCATAGACCTGTTTGAGGACTTCCTCAACGAGTATCCCAACTCCCGCTATAAGGATAATGTGGAGGGCTACCTGGTGGACGCTTACATGAGCACCACCGATTATCAGCGTGCCCTGACGAGCATCAACCACATCAAGCAGCCCGGTGCCAAGGTGCTCAAGGCCAAGCAGAACATCCTTTACAACCTGGGTGTGCAAGCCTTGAACAACAATCGCAACAGCGAGGCCGCCGACTACTTCAAGAAGGCCATCGCCGTGGGCAACTACGACAAGACCGCCTTGAACGAGAGCCGCCTGTGGCTGGCCGAGACGCAATACCGCGCCGGCAACTACAAGGAGGCATCCAAATATCAGCAGGAGTACATCAAGGACGCCGACAAGAGCGACGAGAACTATGGCTTGGCGCAGTACAACCTGGGCTTCAGCCTACTGGACCAGAAGCGTTATGCCGAGGCTAAGACGGCACTGCAGAATGCCATTGCCAGCAGACAATTGTCTAGCGAGTTGACCGCCAGCGCCTATCAAGGCATCGGTGACGCGCAGTATTACTCTCGCGATTTCGCCGGCGCTCAGGAATCCTATGACCAGGCTATCAGGGCCGACAAGAACAATACGGGCGACAACGCCATGTATAAGAAGGCCATCATGATGGGCATGAGTGGACAATATGCCGACGAGATTGCGCAGATGGACGCCCTCATCAAGGCCTATCCCAAGAGTGACCTCATTCCTCAGGCCATGCTTGAGAAGGCCAATGCGCAGGTCCAGATGGGCAAGAACAGCGAGGCATTGGACACTTACAACGCCCTGCTCAAGAACTATCCCAAGAGCGTCGAGGCCCGCAAGGGTCTGCTGCAGACGGCACTGGTCAACAAGAGCATGGGCAAGGAGGATGCCGCCATCGACGCTTACAAGAAGGTGATCAAGCAGTATCCCACAAGCGATGAGGCACAGGCTGCCGCCGAGGACATGAAACTCATCTATGCCGACCGCGGCCAGCTCTCAGAGTTCAGCAAGTTCCTGAGCAGCGTGCCCAACGCGCCCAAGATTGATGTGAATGAGGTGGAGCGCCTCACCTTTGAGGCCGCCGAGAAGGCCGCTATCAGCGACCGTCCCAGCATCGACAAGCTGAACCAGTACATTAAGGATTATCCCGCAGGTGCCTATGTCGCCAAGGCCCGCTATTACATTGCCCGCTATCACTACGGCAAGGGCAACTATGACGAGGCCATGACCGCGCTGGATCAGGCGTTGCAGGGCGGTGGTGACGCTTCCTATGCCCAGGATGCCATCGCCATGCGCAGCGACATCCTCATGCGTCAAGGCAAATATGAGGCCGCACTGCAGAGCTATAAGGACCTTGCCGACCGTGCCACCAGCGAGGACAACCGCACGCTGGCACAGCTGGGCGCCCTGCGTGTCGCTAAGCAGATGGGCAACTGGAACGAGGTAAGGCTCACGGCTGCCTCCTTGCTCGATCGCGGCGGACTCACCGCCAATGAAGAGAAGGAAGTCATGCTCGACCATGCCCTCGCCCTGGCCCAGTTAGGCAACGCCAAGGAAGCCGAGGCCGTTTTCCGCAGCCTTGCCAAGGATCCGAGCAGTGAGTATGGCGCCCAGGCTTCCTATGAGCTGTCACGCATGCAGTATGAGCTGGGCAACTACCAAGGCGCCGAGCAGACCGTCAACGCCCTTATCGAATCGGGTACGCCCCACAGCTACTGGCTTGCCAAGAGTTTCCTCACGCTGGCCGATGTCTATTACAAGCAGGGCAATGTGACACAGGCACGCGAGTACCTGCAGAGCCTCAAGAGCAACTATCCCGGCAAGGAGAAGGAGATCTTCAACGAGATTGACGCCCGCCTCAACAAGTGGAAAGGCGGCAACGGCAGTTCCACGGGTAACTCCAGCACCGACAACGGCAAGAAGAAAGGTACCAAGAGCACCAAGAGCAAGAATTAATCCATCATCACAGCATCACACATTGTTATTATGAAGATGAAAAAGATATATATCGCCATGTTGCTGGCCGCATTCACCGGCGGCGTGACATTGGCCCAGGACAACAAGAACCTGAACAAGGAAATCGTCCTCGAGAAGGATATCGCTCCGTTAGAGAAGAAGGCCGTCAAGAAGAATGAGCTTCCCAAGGTCAAGAAGCCTGTCACCACAGGACAGAAGACTCTGCTCAACTACAGTGACCTGACAGCCCCCATCGAGGTGCCCACTTCAATTCCCACGCTGCTGCCCTACGGCTACCGCACGGCGCACAACTTCAGTGACCAGCGCGGCTATCTGGACATCGGCGCGGGCACGCAGGCCAATTTCCGCATGGACTTCGGCTACCGCATCCTCAACGATGAGCGCGAGAAACTGGGCGTGTGGCTCAACCACAACAGCACCTGGAACAGCAAGAATCCCTCCAAACTCGTCACCATGGACGAGAACCGCAACAAGCAGCAGTACAACGACAATGCGCTGGGTGTGGATTACAGCCGTAACACCGGCATCGGCACCCTCAGCCTGGGTGCGCAGGTGCATGTCGATAACTACAACTACTATGGCGGCTGGAACACCGACTATGTCCTTTATCAACCCTACAGCGATGAGTGGGTAGGCGACCATTCGTCGCTCAAGTCACCCTATGACTGGAACAAGGACAAGCAGACCTTCTTTGACTACAACCTGAATGCAGGTTGGAAGAGCCAGTTCATGCTGCGCGACAACCCCTTGTTTTATAATGTGGGACTCCAGTATGGCCATGCTGCCTACGACAAGTCCTTCACCGACCTGTACAAGCATGGTGCCCATGACAACTGGGGCATCCTCACTCTGGGCGGCACCTATGACCTCACTGAGTTGACCACCGCTGCCCTGAACATCAAGGGCGAATATTTGCGCCGTGGTGCGAAGGCCAAGTCGGGCAGTGACTATGACTTGTTCGACGAGGTCGGCATGATCACCCTCTCGCCCACCTATACCATCCGTGGCGACATGTACAAGTTGCAACTGGGTGTCAATGGCCACATCAGTTTCAGCGACGGCGCGGTCTTCCGCCTCACGCCCAATGTGCGTTTCAACCTCGCGTTGGTCGACGGCTTCACCGTGTTTGCCAACGCTCTCGGCGGCAAGAACCTGGGCTACCGTGTGCCCACCCATTACTACAACCACCGCTATGACCTGCCGCTGTTGATGTACGGCAGCATCTATACCCCGCTGGACGCCGAACTCGGTGTCAAGGTGGGTCCCTTCCAGGGCTTCAGCGCGAGGGCATCGGTCGGCTATGCCATCGTCAAGGACCAGCCGGGCATCTGCTATTATCCTGACTATC
>JAFZSS010000020.1 GCA_017619255.1 Muribaculaceae bacterium | reverse complement strand
TCGATCTATGTATATGACGAGAACGGACTTGTGAACACCATCCCCGGTGCTGCCAACACCCCCATTACCCGTGACGAGGCCGGCAACCTGATTATCACCACTAATGTTGTATTCCCGAGCGCCGATTGGGCTACTGACGCCGCAGGCATCAAGGTCATCAATCCCGAGACCGGCGAGGCTAAGGAATACGCTATCCCCGAGGAGTGTGGTATCCTTGGTCGTTGCGACTTCTTCGGCTTTGCCAAGGGCAACCTGATGGAGGACGGTGTGCTCTACCTGACTGGTGGCACCAACAGTGGTATCTCCATCTTGACCATCGCCGGTGGAGAGGTTAGCGCCGATGAGTGCTATGTTGCTCCCTGCGACGGCCTGTCACCCACCACTTCGACGGTCATCAACTACTACAAGGACCTTGCTGGTGAGGACGCTTTGCTCTATGTGACCCGCAATGCAGCTCCCGTGAAGATCACCTTCGACGGCGACAACCTCGTTCCCGCCGCTATCTCAGTTCCCGGCAAGGGTGCCTGCAACGGCATGTTCCCGCTCATCTGGGACGGCAAGGAGTACTTCGTATATCCCACCCTGCCTAACTACCAGAACGGCTTCGCTGTTGGTGAGGCTGGTGCTGAGGCTCCCATCGTGGAAGTTCCCTCCTCTGTAGCAGCTAACGCTAACGGCTATCAGGCCAACTGGCTGAATGCCGAGATTGACGAGAATGGTGTTACCATCTACCAGTACTATCCTGGCGGCAACATGACCGTTTACCGCTTGACGAAGAACGAAGGTGGCGTTGAGGAAATCATCAACAACACTGATAAGGTTGTATCGAGCGTTCGCTACTACAACATCATGGGTCAGGAGATGAAGGAGGCCAACGGTATCACCATCGTTGTTACCACCTACACCGACGGCACCCACAGCGCCATCAAGGTAATCAAGTAAATCACTTGACCATAGAATATCAAAAGGCGATGCCCGCTTGGGCACCGCCTTTTGTTTGTCGCATCAGCTAATATGGTTGTCAGCGCTTCACGGCAATATAGGTATCATCGTCAAGATGCTCAATAAACCCCTCATCAACAAGGAAAGAAAGTGTCGAGATGATTTCGTCACGCGGAAAAGACAAGGTATTGAGGAACTCCTCTAAGCGTCGGGGACGCAGACCTGCCATGTAGAGGATGCCCTGCTGAACATCAGCCGGCTCATGGTCTCCACGCTTGCGGCGATCGATGCACAGGTCGCAATGACCGCAATCCTCACCCGTCTGCTCGCCAAAATATCCCAACAGCATGTGTTCACGGCAGCCGTTGTCGGAATAAGCATAGTTGATGGTCGCTTCAACACGATCCACCATGCGCTGGCGCAGCTCTTCATAAATAGCTTTAGGAATCAACACATGCTTGGGTTCCTCACGAGAAGTCGTATATATAATATAAGGAGTGCGTTTGCGCGGCACATAATGAAGGATGTGCATGCGCGTGAGTTCCAATAGGGCTTTGTAAATGGTTTCCTGATCCAATCCCGTGCGGAAGGAGATCACATCCTCATTGATGAACACATAGTCGGCGAACAGACCCGTATAAAGCCGCAAGATGGCTTGCAACACCTGATCGGCTCCTCGCGTGACTGTTTCCAGGTCATAGAGTTCCTCTTTGCGGGCCAGTATCATCACACGCGACTGGGTTTCGATTTCCTCAACAAACTCGATGTACCCCGACTGGGTCAGTATTTTCAATGCGTTGTGAGTGGGCAGCACCGGCAAGTCAAAGGTACGGCAAAACAAGTTGAAGTTGAAGTCAAACATCTGCTGGAATCCCTCTCCGACGCTGACTCCCAAGAAGTTGCCCACACGCTCATAGACGCTGCGGATGAATTCTTTCTCGGGGAAGGCTTCGGTGATGTGCCGTTTTAGGGTGCGCTGATCAGTATGCTTTACAAGCAGCACGGCATAAGACCGCTTGCCATCGCGGCCTGCCCTGCCCGCCTCTTGATAATACTCCTCAAGAGAGTTGGGAATGTCGACATGAACGACCAACCTCACATCAGGTTTGTCTATTCCCATGCCGAAAGCGTTAGTGGCCACCATGACACGGCATTCGTCACCTGTCCACTTGTTTTGTTTATCCTCTTTGTCCTCGATATACAAGCCAGCATGATAAAAATCAGAACAGATATCGGCCCGATTGAGTTCGTCGCTGATCTGCTTGGCTCGTCTGCGCGAACGCACATATACAATGGCGGTTCCCGGCACCGAGCGCAGGATGTGGATGAGTTCGGTAACCTTCTCCTCAGTCGAACGCACGACATAAGACAGGTTTTCACGGGCAAAACTCATCGAGAAGACATTCAAGCTCTTGAAATCAAGACACCGTTGGATATCCTCTACCACAACGGGCGTTGCCGTGGCTGTAAGCGCCAACACGGGAACTTTAGGGAACAGCTTGCGCACCTGGGCGATGCGCAGGAATGAAGGCCTGAAATCATAACCCCACTGCGAGATACAATGCGCCTCGTCCACCACGATGAGCGAGACCGGCATCTGACGCAATCGCTCCATAAAAGAGCGAGACTGCAGCCTCTCGGGCGACACATAGAGGAACTTGTAGTTACCATAGAGGCATTTCTCATAGGTACGGTTAACCTCGGCTCGCGTGAGACCCGCATAGAGGTAAGCTGCCTTGATGCGTAAAGCGCGAAGGCGATCTACCTGGTCCTTCATCAGCGAAATGATGGGCGTGACAACGAGAGCCATGCCATCCATGGCCATTGTGGGAACCTGAAAAGTAATGGATTTGCCGCCACCGGTGGGCATCAGCCCGAGGGTGTCGCGGCCGTCAAGCACCGACTCAATGATGTCTTGCTGCAACGGCCGGAAGGACTCATAGCCCCAATACTTCTTGAGTACATCAAGAATCGGCTTGGCTTGACTCGGCATCGTTGTGCAGTTTTATGGCCTTGACCATGAGTTGCACCGATGTGCTGGTGCGATGACGCGTCTCCTCGATAGTATAGCAGATATCAATGGGAGTACCGGCCTTGAGCGCATCGTAGAAATCAGCCATACCAAAGGCAATAGCGTTCATTATCTTGTTGCCCTCCTCGTCCCTGAGGTCAAGCTTGATATGCTCCGATTTCTTGCCAACCACCTTGCTTGAACCAATGTCATACACCTTGCGGGTAATGAAAAGGGGCTTACTGTTGCCTGGGCCATAGGGGTTGAGCATGCGCAGGTAGCGCAGCAATGAGCCATTAATATCGCTGAGCTTGAGCTCGCAGTCGATATCCATTGCAGGCGTCACCTGCTCGTCATGGATGTGCTCCTCAACATAGGCCGTCAGTCGCCTGCGGAACTCAGGAATATTCTCCTCCTTGATGGACAAGCCCACCGCATTGGTGTGTCCGCCAAAGGTCTCCAACAAGTCTCTACATGACTTGATAGCTGTATAGACATCAAAACCGCGGACCGACCTGGATGACCCGGTAGCAATGCCGTCGGCATAATAAGTAAGCACTACCGACGGACGGAAATACAATTCCGCCAATCGTGCAGCGACAATGCCGATGACGCCCTTATGCCAGTTGCGGTCATAGATAACAATGGGTTTCTTGCCGTCAAGCACCTGAGCGTGACTCTCGATAATCTCGTTGGCCTCGATGGTCACTTGGCTATCAAGTTCCTTGCGGTCATTATTGTACTGGTCTATGCGTTTGGAAATCTCCATAGCGCTCTGCATGTTGCGGGTCACCAGCAACTCTACAGATTCTTGACCGGACTCCATGCGGCCAGACGCATTGATGCGCGGGCCAATCTTGAATATGATATCGTTAATCGTTAGTTCGTGGCGATTGAGGCCGCAGGTACGGATGATGCTGCGCAAGCCCACATTAGGATTATTGTTCAGACGGCGCAAACCATAGAACATCATCACCCTGTTTTCACCAGTGATCGGCACGATGTCGGCAGCGATGCTCACGGCAACCAGGTCAAGCATGGCATCGAGGTTGTACATCGATCCCAAGCCATTACTCTGAGAAAACGCTTGCATGAACTTGAATCCCACGCCACAACCCGACAAATCCTTGTAGGGATAGGTGTCATCCACCAGCTTGGGGTTCAAAATCGCCGCTGCATCGGGCAGGATATCATCCGGCACATGATGGTCACACACGATGAAGTCTATGCCTCTTTCCTTGGCATAGGCGATTTCGTCAACTGCCTTGATTCCGCAGTCGAGCACGATGATGAGACTCACTCCGATGGACTGTGCATAGTCAATGCTTTGCAGCGAGATACCATACCCGTCGTCGTCGCGTGTCGGGATATAGTACACCAGATCGGAGTAAATGTTTTGAAGATACTTATAGACGAGCGCTACAGCTGTGGTACCATCCACATCGTAGTCTCCGTACACCATGATCTTCTCTTTTGCCCCTAACGCCTGATTGAGTCTTGCCACTGCCTTGTCCATGTTCTTCATCAAGAACGGATCGTGCAGTTGCTGGAGCGACGGGTAGAGGAAGTCGTGGACAGCGTCCGCGGTCTTCAAGACCCTGAGCACCAACAACCGAGCGATCGCTGGGCAGTTGGGGAACTGGGCCGCCAGCTGCTCCTCGGCAATGCGTTCGTCGGATGTTAGAGGTAAGTAATTCCATTTACTTATCATTTATGTTATTCTTTTTTATATACAATTTCAGGGGCTCACCGCAGTGCAGCGATGGGCTTGTGGATAGAGGTTGTATTTTATTGGGGTTCAATCTATTAGGCAATCGGTTTTTAAAAAGCCGCCCTCGTGGGATGCCACCATTTGCCTTGTACCCCTAATTTATTGCCACAAAATTACTGTAAAAGGAACATTTTTCAAAGAAAAGCGGCCACAATTTTAATGTTGGAACAGCAATTTTATAGAAATTTAACAACCTGATTCCGCCAACAACAGCCCAGATGAAAAAGATCCGCCCCGAGCGGCACCCGCCCAGCCTCCCGGGCGATCCATTTGCCTTCTACAACCTGCATCATGTAACCGGTGGCATGATATTTGCAGCCTTATATAATAAGAAAGGAGCTAAAAACTATGAAGTTAGGTGGATATTTATGGCTTGGCCTTGGTTGCATGTTGCTCGGCTGGTACAGTATAGCAATATTGGCGGCAGGGTTTATCTGCTGCTCTGTCTATTATCTATTCATCGAAGATTGGATTAATGACTGGAAACTAAAGAGGAACAAGAAGAAACAAGGATCATGAGAGAACAGACTTTTATCAATGACGACATGATTAGAGCCGTGGAAGTCACAGTGAAGCGTGGCTAAAAGACTAACAGAATCCACAAGCAAAGCCCCTGCAACCAAATGCGGGGGCTTGCTGCGTCTATAAAACAAAACTAACCGCCTGAAGATTAGGCGGTTAGTGAAATTTTATTGAGGTCGCTAGCGGACTCGAACCGCTGTGCCCGGTTTTGCAGACCGGTGACTAAACCACTCATCCAAGCGACCTTTCGTGTTTAGCGGTGCAAAATTACTGCGACTTTTTGACCTGTGCAACTTTATCGGCACATTTTTTCGCGGAATTTTTCTCCGCTTTCTTGCAGACATCCTTTAATTTGCAACCAGCACAAGCAGTTAGCGCCGTATCTCTGCCCCTTAGCGACCGAACTACAGAATACACCACAGCAAGCACGGCAGCCGCAACAATGATACCCGTCAGGACATATTGTAATACTGCACTCATCGCTTTACTTTGTTTTAAAATTCTTCTTCACCATGGTTGACAACTTGACGGGAGTCAAGTCGGCAGGATACTCGGTGAAGGGCATAACGGTGTGACAACCATTCTTATATTCGCTGCAACCGTAGGCCGTCTTGCCTTTGACCAGATGCCCCTTGCCGCATACGGGGCAAGATATTTCCTCAATGGACTTCAGGCGCTTGCGCTGTTTCTTGACCTTTCCCTCCCCAGCAGCTGAGGGCGCCTTTGGTTTAGTCGGTTTACCCTGTTCAACAGCAATGCTCCCGCTACGATTATCCCTCAACACATTGAGGACGATTTCTCCGATCATTTTCTTAAGCTCATCTATGAATTGAGCCGCGCTGTACTCTCCTCGTTCAATTTCGCGCAACTTCTTTTCCCACAAACCAGTAAGTGACGCACTCTTAAGCAATGGTTCATGGATTGTATCAATGAGCTGGATGCCAGCCAAGGTGGGTGCGATACTCTTGCGTTCCTTGCGGATGTAGCGGCGCTTGAACAGGGTTTCAATGATGGCGGCTCGCGTTGAGGGGCGCCCGATGCCGTTCTCCTTCATCGCGTCACGCAGCTCCTCATCATCGACAGTCTTACCGGCGGTTTCCATGGCGCGCAGCAGGGTGCCCTCGGTATAGGGCTTGGGTGGCTGAGTCGTTCTTTTGAGCACCGACGGCTCATGCGGCCCACTCTCCCCTTTCTCGAAATGCGGCATGATGCCATTATCCTCATCATCAGCCTTTTCCTTATCTTCATCCGTGCTTTTCTCGCCTGGCTTGTTGAACAGCTCACGCCACCCCTGCTTGACAATCTCTTTTCCCGTGGCCTTGAAGCCATAGTCACCAACCTCGGCCATCACGGTCGTCGTATTGAACTCACAATCAGGATAAAACGCTGCTATAAAGCGCATAGCGATGAGATGATAAACGCGCTTCTCCTCGGGGGTCATCGCCACCGTGGCCGGATTGACATTAGTGGGTATAATGGCATGATGATCAGTCACCTTGCTATTGTCAAAAACCTTCTTGGTCTTTGGCAACTTATTTAATGACAACAGAGGGGCCGTGACATTAGCATAGGGAGCCATCGCCCGAAGGATGCCAGGCACCTGGGGATAGATATCATCACTCAGATAAGTCGTGTCGACACGAGGATAGGTGGTCGCCTTTTTCTCATAAAGCGACTGGATGGTCTTGAGTGCCTCATCGGCCGACATGCCGAACTTTTTATTACACTCCACCTGCAGGCTGGTCAGGTCAAACAGGCGAGGCGGAGCTTCCTTGCCCTTCTTGGTCTCGACAGAAGTGACCGTCAGCGGCAACTGCTTGATATTCTCAACAATAGCGCTTGCCTCGCCCTCGGTTTTAAAACGGCCCCGAGTGCTATTAAATTTCACACTGCGGTATTTGGTCTTGAGTTCCCAATAATCTTCTGGAACAAAATTCTCTATTTCGCGTTGACGAGCGACAATCATGGCCAATGTGGGAGTCTGCACTCGCCCTACCGAGAGCACATCACGCGATTGCGAATACTTCAAGGTATAGAGTCGAGTGGCATTCATGCCCAGAATCCAATCACCGATGGCCCGAGACAAGCCCGCAAAATACAGATTATCAAAGTCTTTCGCATCCTTCAACTGCTCAAAGCCCTTACGGATGCTCTCATCGGTCAACGACGAAATCCACAAACGCTTGACAGGCTTATCGCACCCAGCCTTCTGATAGACCCAGCGCTGAATCAGTTCACCTTCCTGGCCGGCATCTCCACAGTTGATGACCTCCTCAGCACCAGCGATTAAGGTTTGGATAACATTAAACTGTTGCTTGATACCTTTATCGTCTTTTAGCTTAATACCAAAGCGTTGCGGTATCATCGGCAGTTGCCCAAGACTCCACCATTTCCACTGGTCGGTATAGTCGTTGGGTTCCTTAAGTTCGCACAGGTGACCGAAGGTCCATGTCACCTGATAACCATTGCCCTCGAAGTAGCCGTCGTGCCTGTCATTGGCGCCGAGCAATCGAGCAATGTCTCGCGCTACACTTGGTTTCTCAGTCACACAAACCTTCATCATCCGTAATTCTTAAAGTGTCACTTAAGTTATCTGTGAGTTATTCACCAAGTTTCAATTCTTTAGCTTCATTCCAAAGAGCATCCATCTCGGCAAGGGTAAGCTCGTTGACATGGCGCCCCTGCTCGTTGGCCTTCTGCTCGATATAGTTGAAACGCGCAATAAATTTGCGGTTGGTGCGCTCCAAAGCATTATCCGGACGCACATTATATAGGCGAGCGGCATTGACCAGCGAGAAGAACAGGTCGCCGAACTCCTTCTCCCGGTCGGCCTCATCATTGCCTCGAAGCTCAGCCTCGACCTCGTTCAATTCTTCCTTGACCTTATCCCAGACATCCTCGCGTTTCTGCCAGTCAAAGCCCACATTGGCGGCCTTTTCCTGGACGCGCTCTGCCTTTATGAGCGACGGCAGACTGCGGGGCACACCGCTGAGCACCATCTTGTTTCCGTCCTTCTCACTCATCTTGATCAGTTCCCAATTCTTGAGCACTTGGGCGGCGGTATCGGCTTTTTCGTCACCAAAGACATGCGGATGACGGTAAATGAGTTTCTCGCACAGGGCGTCACACACATCGGCGATGTCAAATTTGCCCTTCTCGTCACCGATTTTGGCATAGAAGACGATGTGCAATAAAACATCACCAAGCTCCTTGCGCATCTTCTCGTCGTCCTCACCCATGATGGCGTCGGCGAGTTCCATGGTCTCCTCGATGGTGTTGGGGCGCAGACTCTCGTTGGTCTGCTTACGGTCCCACGGGCACTTCACGCGCAGTTCGTCAAGAATGTCGAGCAATCGCCCGAAGGCCTCCAGCTTCTTCTCTCTGCTATTGTTAGGCATTTTCTCTGAGTTTTTGGTTTTCTCTGCAAAGGTAGTCAAAATTCTTGAACCATACAAGCTCATGATGTGGATTGGGTAATGTGATAATGGTTCCGTGCCGCAGACACGACTGACGGAAAATGGGAGGGCAGCAGTCGATGAACTGCAACAGCAGTATATCGGGATGAGAAAAGTCTAGTTTTTAATAATTATTATTGATTATTTCTTCACTATGTGGAGAATTTGGCTTACTTTTGCCTTCAGTTTAGAAAGACATGATGAAATACCTGAGTCTGCCTGACAACGCGACGCGCATCCTCCCTTTCTATTTGGCAATGGAGGAGTATGCGGCGCGTATCATAGGAGAAGATGACATCTTCTTCATGTGGCAGGTGGAGCCCACGGTCATCTTCGGGCGCAACCAGCTGATTGCAAGCGAAGTGAATGTGGAATACTGCCGTGAGCACGGCATCGCGTTTTATCGTCGCCGCAGCGGTGGCGGCTGCGTGTATGCCGACAAGGACAACATCATGTTCAGCTACATCACCCGCAGCGACGAGGTGCAGACGACATTCAGCGCCTACTCCACTGCCGTTGCCGAGATGCTGCAGGGCTTGGGCCTCAACGCCAGCGCCAGCGACCGCAACGATGTGCTCATCGACGGGCGCAAAGTGAGCGGTAATGCGTTCTACCACATCCCCGGTCGCAGTATCGTTCACGGCACGATGCTCTATGACACCAACATGGAGCATATGCTCAATGCCATCACGCCGTCGCGCGAGAAACTGACGAGCAAGGGCGTGGAATCGGTGCGCAGCCACATCACGACATTGCGTGAGCACCTGTCGATGGGCATCGAGTCGTTCAAGCGCTATGTGCGCGAGACGATGTGTGACGGCGAGATAGTGCTGACGGGTGATGAAATAGCCGAGATTGAGCGGCTCACCCTGCCCTACCTGGAACCATCGTTCCTTCAGGGCAACGATCCGCGCTGTGAGGTGACCAAAGGCAGACGCTTCGAGGGTGTGGGCAGCATCCACATGGCCATCGAGCTAAAAGGCGGCGCAGTGCAAGACCTGCACCTAAGGGGCGATTTCCTGCCCCTGTGCGAGGATGTGCGCCAGACTTTGCTCAACAGGCTGCGTGGCGTGAATCTCACCGAAGAAGATCTGCGTCAAGCCCTCGACGGCAGTGATGCGGGTCAATGGATACTGAATCTAACAAACGAACAATTAATAACACTATTAACCACAAATTAAAACCATTTAGAACCGTGACTGAAGAAATCAAAGTTACCTGTCTGCATGACAGGCACGTGGCGCAAGGCGCTCTCATGTCCCCGTTTGCGGGTTACGACATGCCCATCCAGTATGTAGACATCACTACCGAGCACAACGCTGTTCGTCAGAAGGTGGGTGTTTTTGATGTGTCCCACATGGGCGAGGTGGAAATCACCGGCCCCGACGCCGCCAAATTCACCAACTACATCTTCACCAATGACATCAACGCCATCAAGGCCGGCCAAATCCTGTACGGCATGATGCTGTACCCCGACGGCGGCACTGTTGATGACCTGCTGGTATACCGCGTTGACGACAACGACTATTTCCTGGTCATCAACGCAGCCAATATCGACAAAGATGTGGCTTGGATTATGGAACAGGCCAAGAATTTTGATGTGAAGGTTGACCACCAGAGTGAAATGTATGGCCAGATCGCTGTTCAGGGCCCCGATGCCGAGAAGACCATGGGTGCCGTGCTGAACATCAACACCACTGACCTGACATTCTACACCTTCAAGAAACTGCAATATGACGGTCAGACCATCATCGTGAGCCGCACCGGTTACACCGGCGAGGACGGTTTCGAGGTATATGCCGCTCCCGCCATCATCTGCAAGATGTGGGATATGCTCATGGAAGCCGGCGTACAGGCCTGCGGCCTGGGTTGCCGTGACACCCTGCGCTTTGAGGCTGGTCTGCCCCTGTACGGCGACGAGCTGACCGCCGAGAT
>JAFZSS010000148.1 GCA_017619255.1 Muribaculaceae bacterium | reverse complement strand
TCGAGAAACTGCGCACGAGCAGCGACGAGCGCATGACCTACTTCCGCGACTACCTGAACAGCAAGGGCGTGACCTGCACCATCCGCCGCAGCCGCGGCGAGGATATTGCAGCCGCCTGCGGGCAGCTCGCCGGCCAGGTGCGCAAGCCGTCCAAAGACGACAAAGCCGAGGGCGGCAAGGAGAAGAAATCCGCTCCCGCTAAGCGTCCCCGTGACAACAAGAGAAAAAGATAATTGACCTTTACATGAACTGCCTCACTATGAAAAAGTTTTGTGTCCTGTTGATGGCGATGGCGTCGGCATTCTCCTTGCTTGCCGAGGCCCCCAGAAACTATTACGACAATGCCCTCGGGAAAAACGACGAGCCGCTGATGTCCGCCCTCTGCGGCATCATCCGCGACCACACCCAGTTGAGCTACAGTGCCTTGTGGAATGCATTCAAGACAACTGACACCGACGCTCAGGGCTATATCATCGACATGTACAGCAACTGCATGTATCGCCCCGACGATCACGGCGGCTCTTCGTCGGCAGTGGGTGGCGGTTTCAACCGAGAGCACTCTTTCCCGAAAAGCTGGTTTGACGACAACTATCCCATGTACACCGACCTGTTCCACCTCTATCCGACCGATATCAAGGTGAACGGCCAGCGCAGCAATTTCCCCTTCGGCGTGTGTGCCAACGGCACGAGGCTTGTCAACGGGAAGTACTATGGTAAGGGGAAGCTGGGCACCAGCACCTATCCCGGCTACAACGGGACGGTCTTTGAGCCCGACGACGAGTACAAGGGCGACTTTGCGCGCACCTACTTCTATATGGTCACCTGCTATAAGAACGAGTTGCGCAATTGGTCGGGCAGTCCGCAGCTGAACTATGCCGCCAACAAGTACAAGGCTTTCTCGAACTGGTCCATCAGCATGCTCATGGAATGGACGCGTCTGGACCCGGTAAGCGATAAGGAGATCAAGCGCAACGATGCGGTTTACGCCATTCAGGGCAACCGCAACCCCTTCATCGACCATCCCGAACTCGCTGAGTTCATCTGGGGTGACAAGCAGGGGCAGCCGTGGACCGGCTCTGCTGATCCGGTTCTGCCGGGTTTCTCGTCGCCCAAGGAAGGGGACGCTTTCTATCTCGGTACCACCGCCGTGGGCACTCCTCTGGAATGCACCATCACCGTTAAGGGGCATGGCTTGAGCAAGGGCCTCACCCTCACGATGAGAGACAACGAGAACTTCTATGTGAGCAAGACATCCTTCACGGCCAGCGAGATCAACAGTGGCTATCAGTTGACTGTCGGTTTCACGGCCGATGACGAGGGCTATTTCGACAACACGATCATCATCGCAAGCGAAGAGGTTTCGGTTTCGTTCTCGGTTATGGCCAATGCCGAAACCGAGGTCGATCCGCCCGGACCTGGTCCTGATCCCGTTCTGGGCGACAGCATCATGGAGGATTGGGAAGGCTGCACCACGGGCGGCTATTGGACCAAACAGGTGCAGGGCCATACCTGGCTTTGGGATTTCACCGATGCGGGCATCTGGGGTGACAACATCAGGCATGGGGAACTCTCGTGCCGTTTGGGCAAGTCAAGCAGCAGCGCCATAGCCATGGCCGAGGATGTCGAGGGCGGTACGAGTGCCTTTGCCTTCTGGGCCGCCAGCTATGGCAGCGACAGCGATGCCAAGCTGCAGGTGGAATACAGCATCGACAGGGGCTCCTCATGGAGCGTCCTGGGCGATTTCACCGTCACG
>JAFZSS010000147.1 GCA_017619255.1 Muribaculaceae bacterium | reverse complement strand
TGTGACATGACAGGCAATGCCACCAGCAGATATATCGGCAGCAAGAATAACAGTTTAATCGGTTTCTTCATAGTATCTCTCAGAAGTTACTTGTCAAGAAGTTTGCGCACCTCTTCGAGCAGCTCATTCTCGGCACCATCGGTATAACCGCTATGCTTGCTGACGACATTACCCTCGCCATCAACAACGACCACGAAGGGTATCATCTGTCCGCCCAAGGCCTTGAGCAGATCGCTGTTGGGATCCAGCAGCACTTCATATTCCCATTCGTTCTGGTCAACCAACGGTTTCACCTTGTGAATGTTCTGGGCCTGGTCGATGCTCACGGCATAGATCTTGACGCCAGTCTCTTCCTGCCACTCGTCATAAACCTCGGCAATCGCCGACAACTCGCGGTTGCACGGCTTGCACCAAGTGGCAAAGAAATCGATAATGAAAGGCTTGCCTCCATTATTCAAGGTCTCACTCTGCACCGTAGTGCCATCAATGCTCTTGAGCGTGACAGCGGGCAATTGTGCCTGAGCAGCACCCATGCCGGCCAACAGGCAAACAAACAAGGCAAAAAAGACTTTCTTCATTTTCATTCAAAAAACTTAGGTTAATATTTTAATGTCGCAAAGATAATCATTCTAACATAAACAACGAAAGAAACCATCAAATTTAATGCCAACAGCCTAAAACTTAACACTTTTTATGATTCTTTACACTAGAAAACAAGCCTCACGCACTGAAAAAGGCGCGAGGCTTGCTGAATCCTCTAGTTGGCAATCGTATTTTACTTGAGCACCTTGGTGGTGGTCACATTGCCGTTGGCATCAATAGTGCGGATGATGTTCACACCGTCCTCCATCTGTTCAACGCGACGGCCGTCAATGGTATAAATCTCGGTAGTAACGATTTCGGCATTGGTCTGAACCTCGTTGACAGCGGTCTGTTTGCCCTTGATATCTACACACATCACGAACATACCTCCGGAGCCGGGAATCACATCCCAGTTGTCGTCATATTCCTCATCCTGAGTGTAGAAAATGTAGGCATTGTTCTCGTCATAGGTCACAGAGAAACCGCTTGACTTGAATTCATCTTCACAGATCTGCTTTCTCCACAGTTCATTACCCGACTCGTCGATTTTAACAACCATGAAAGTGGCGCCGTTCCAGCTGGTGCTGTTGCCGTACAGTATAACCCAACCGTCTTCAGCCGGAATCACCTTGACAGGAGTGAAGCCCCATACATCGTTCATGTCCAGCGAAATGCCGTAGGTATTATCACCTTGCCAGCAGTAGTTGTTCTCATCATCTACAGTGTTCACATTCATGTGATACTCGGAATTGGAATAGGCCCAATCCCAAGCGACGCAAGCCCTATCCTCCTTGACGCCCATAGCGGCAGATCCGGCATCACCGTCGATGTGTCCAGTAAGGCTGACGGCATTGCTTGCACATTCGCCGTTCTCGTTCAAGAAATTGACTACCTGGTAGCCATAGAAACTGGCCATGGCGCGGTAAGACAGCAGCAGCACACCGTTCTCATCGACTTCGGTCATCGGAGTGGGCATATACTGACCACCCGAGAGCGACCTCTCTTCTACCAATACGGGATTCTCCCATACATTCTGGAGTGCGGCATTCAGCAACTGTCCGTCAAGACCGAGGTTCTCGTTGTCATAGATTAAATAGATTTTACCGTTGGATGCGGGGGTCATGACCATCATCTTGGAATCCAATGTCATGGACTCCTCAACGGCAAACGATCCATCCTGATTCATCACAAAGAACACCCATTCCGATCCATTGACTACCACCGAGTCGGGCATCTGTTGGTTGGGGAACCAAGGCGAGGGCTGCCAGTTGTCCTCATTAGCCTCTTCCATATAATACTCACTGTGGTTGGCAGCAAAATAGATATTGTCACCACTCACGCAGATAGCAGGGGCAGAATTCTCCACCTCAAGAGTACTCTCATGAATCGCCGCAAAGGGGAACAGGATACCGTCGGCATCCCAAACCGGCACACCCTGCTGGGTGTAGCGATAAATATAGGAATCGGTATGGACTTGCTCCTCGGGGTCGTTACGGACATCGGTGTAAGCCAACAGGATATCACCATTGGGAGCGAGAGCAAAGCCATAGTCGGTAGTCCATGTACGGGTAGGCTTATCACTCACGATAATGCCCTCGTCACCTAACATGGCGTTGCCGTCGGCATCAAACACCTGCAGGTGCAACTCGTAGGCGAAAACACCATCATTAATCTCGGGACGCAACCAAGTGAGGATGATCTTGCCATCATCGGTGCGCAAAGTTTTCATCTGAACCTGCCCCGAAGCGTTAGCCTCGTCGAGTTTAATTGCCTCGGTGTCACTGGGTTGCCAATTAGCAACCATCGTTCCAATGGCAAGAGCAGCCATTGCAAAAAAGGTAAACAACTTTTTCATACACTTGAAAAATAAATGGTTAAACAAAAAGGTTTATATGCATTGATTATTTGTCCATGGTAGCATCGATAGCGGCAGTACGGCAGAGACCACCATCATCAAAACTGCTGCAAAAGTAATCAAAGAATCGGGAAAAACCAAACAGTTTATCGCGGTCACCGAAGAAAACTATCGGAAACCACCTTACCGAAAACC
>JAFZSS010000146.1 GCA_017619255.1 Muribaculaceae bacterium | reverse complement strand
TTCCCCATCCAGATCTGGAAAAAGAAAACCGGTGTGAGCTACAAGCCGGGAGACCGCAACTATGACTTGTACCAGCTCGCCTGCAAGGTGACGGCACGCCGTTTCTTCCCTAACTTCGTCAACCTCGACGCCACCTACAATCAGGATGACCAGTGGCGGCCCGACGATCCCAAGCGATACATCCACGAGGTGGCCACCATGGGATGCCGCACCCGCGTGTTTGAGAACCGCTTTGGCGAGAAGACCTCGATCGGGCGCGGAAACCTGTCGTTCTCAACCATCAACATCGTGCGCCTGGCCATCGAGTGCATGGATGTCCAGGACAAGCAGGAGCGCATCGACCGCTTCTTTGCCAAGTTGGACAATATGCTCGAGGTTACAGCAAGGCAGCTCGACGCGCGCTTCCAGTACCAGAAGACAGCGATGGCCAAGCAGTTCCCCCTGCTCATGTCGCAGCTCTGGAACGGCGCCAGCGAGCTCGGACCGAACGACAAGGTCGAGAGCGTCATCAACCAGGGCACGCTGGGAATCGGCTTTATCGGCCTCGCCGAGTGTCTGATAGCTCTCACTGGACATCATCACGGCGAGAGCGAGGAGGCACAACAACTGGGGCTGAAAATCATCACTTACATGCGTGACTGTGTCAACGAATTCAGCGAGCGTTATCAGCACAACTACAGCGTCCTGGCAACGCCCGCCGAGGGCCTTTCCGGCAAGTTCACCCGCCGCGACCGCAAGGACTTCGGCGAAATCCCCGGTGTGACCGACAAGATATACTACACCAACAGCAACCATGTGCCCGTCTATTACAAGTGCTCGCCCAAGCACAAGGCCGAGGTTGAGGCTCCCTATCACGAGTTGACCCGTGGCGGACACATCTTCTATGTCGAGATTGATGGCGACGCCACCCACAACCCCGAGGCCATCTCCAATGTCGTTGACCTGATGGACAAGTACAACATGGGCTACTGCTCGGTCAACCACAACCGCAACCGCTGCATGGACTGCGGCTACGAGGACGCCACCGAGGACCTTAAAGAGTGTCCCAACTGCCACGGTCACCACATCGACCGCCTGCAACGCATCACCGGCTATCTCGTTGGCACCACCGACCGCTGGAACAGCGGCAAGTTGGCTGAGCTCAAAGACCGCGTCGTCCACAAGTAAGGCTTTGAGTTTTTAGTCCTTAGTTTTTAGTCTCAAGTATAGTTTGTTCCGCCTGAAGGCTGCATTAGGCTGTAGTAATCGTACTTAAAACTAAAAACCTATTACTTAAAACTTAATAATGCTCCGCATTTTACATATCGTTGAGGGCACCAGCGTCGATGGGCCGGGCCTGCGCACATCAATCTACTTGGCGGGCTGCAACCACCGTTGCCCGGGCTGCCACAACCCGGCATCGTGGGACTTCAAGGGAGGGGAAGAACGCTCCCTCGACGAGCTGATGGCAGTCATTGCCTACAACGAGGCTCCGGTGACTTTGAGCGGCGGTGACCCCTTGCAGCAGCCCGAGGGCACGCGCGCCCTCATCCATCGCATCAAGCAGGATCTGGGCTACAATGTGTGGTGTTTTACCGGCTATACATGGGAGGAAATCGTCAAGGACCCTGTGCTGCTCGACACTGTCCGCGAGGTGGATGTCCTCGTTGATGGCCCCTTCGTTGAAGCCGAGCGTGATATCTCGCTGCGCTTCCGCGGCAGCCGCAACCAGCGCCTCATCGATGTCCAGCGCACGCTTGCCACCGGAATCCTCACCCTCTGGCAGTAATTGGGACTTCGTTCGCTTGCTCTATTCAGGAGGAAAAATCACTTTTTCTTGCTTTGTTCCAAGAAAAAGCATTATCTTTGCAACAAATTATTGAATGTGTTAAGGTTCCTGCCCCATGATCGGGACGGGATGAAAAGGGAACCAGGTGAGAATCCTGGACAGTACCCGCTGCTGTAACTCCCCGCAACACATCGCACACGGCATCATGCCACTGGTTGTGACACACTCGTGTATTGCATCATCACCGGGAAGGCGCCGCAGCGATGGGGGAGAAGTCAGAAGACCTGCCTTCACACGGCCAATCATCGTGGTTCACGCGGCATTTGGACCCTGGCGAAGTGAGATGATGCAGAGCTAACTGCCTAATTTTCATTGAATGACCTTTAATCCGCCGGGAGCGCCCATGTCGCTGGATTCACATAGTGTGAAACTGTTTATTTGGACGACATGAAGAAATTGTTACTCCTTGTAATCGCGGCTATGGCGGCTCTCTCGGTAAGTGCCGAGAATTCGCCCTACATTGCTCGTGTCTATGACTTTCTGCCTGCACCGGGTCAGTTCGTGAACACCATGCCTGCCTACAAGCCAGGTTATACTCAGGACAGTATCAACGCCATCGTCGAGGCAGCGCTGTGCGGCAAGGCTAACGGAAGCACAATCAGCCTGGGAAGTTTTGGCGGCTACATTGTCTTCGGCTTTGACCATCCTGTGGTCAACAAGCATGACTACGATGTGAGAATCTATGGCAACGCCTTCCAGAGCAATGCCGTGCCCGACATGGCGGGAGGCAGCTGCGAGCCCGGCATCATCATGGTGGGTGTGGACATGGACGGCGATGGCGTGCCCAGCGACGGCGACCTGTGGTATGAAATCAAGGGCTCGTCCTATGACAGTTGCTTGCACGGCTTTGAAGTGACCTACTACAAGCCTGATGAGGACAAGCCCAAGGTGCCCCATGAGAAATGGTCGTATATCAACGATATCGAATATGTCCATTGGACCAGCAATGACCCTGATGCGCCCGAGGGCTATGTGTGGCGCAACACCTTCCACAATCAGCCTTACTGGCCCCTGTGGATCGAGGATACGGTGATGACATTGAGAGGCACCAAGTTGCCCAATCTGTCGATTGACATGACTGCCAATGGCGCAGGCACCAGCTGGTTCCAACCTTTCTTCGGCGAGGGCTATGTGGATAACCTTCCTAATGCCCAGGAGCCAGGTTTCATGATTGACTGGGCCATCGACGAGGACGGCAATCCTGTGGAACTCGACCACATCGACTTCATCAAGGTCTATTGCGGACAACTCGACTACTGCGGCTGGCTCGGGGAGGTTTCTACCGAGGTCTGTGGTGCCGAGGATCTGCACCCCGATGCCGAGCCCGACACCGTCGGTCCCGGCCCGCAGGATTTCACATTCACTAATGGCGTCATCTTTGTCAACGAGGACCGTTATGGCCCCAACCAGGGTTCGCTCAATTACTACAACTACGACTATGACGAGATGGAGTATAATGTCTATGCCATGGTCAATCCTGATGAGAAGCTGGGTGTGACCACACAGTTTGGTCAGCTGTTCGGCGACCGCCTGTTCCTCGTGAGCAAGCAGGCTAATGCCAGCGAGGCCTCGGGAAGCACGATGGGTTCGCGTCTGGCAGTCCTTGATGCCGCCACGCTCAAGCAGCAGGGCAGTATCCTGCGCTTCGGCCCGGCGGACAGTATTTATGACGGCCGCGCCTATTGTGCCGTGACGGCCAATAAAGGTTATGTCTCGACCAGTGCGGGCATTTTTGTTATTGATGTGCCGACGATGAGTGTCACGGGCCACATCGATGGCACGATGTCGAGCGCCAAAGGCGACTACAACAGCCTCTACCGTGACCAGTGCGGCGACATGGTGCGCTTTGGCCAATATGTGTTTGCCGTGCAGCAGGGACATGGTCTCCATGTGATAGATCCCGTTACCGATCAGCTTGTGGCAACATTGGCCTTCCCTGACATCGTCACGGCCTTTGTAACCGCGGGAGGAAACCTCTATGTGGCGAACAATTCGCGTGAGATATACGACTACAGCGGTGGCCCCTATGTGGCAAATTTCACCCGTATCAACCCCGTCTCGTTGGCAGTCGAAGAAGTCTTTCCGCTGGATGGGACCCATGGCGCCTTGAGTTCTTGGGGGGCTTGGCGCGCTCGCATGATATGTGCAGACCCGCATGCCGAGCGCGTATACTACAATTATGACGAGTACCAGAACCACATCAGTTCTTATGACTTCACGACACACTC
>JAFZSS010000145.1 GCA_017619255.1 Muribaculaceae bacterium | reverse complement strand
TCCTGGTTGAAGCTGCGCAGTCGCTGCTCGATGCTGTCCTGGGCGTGCTTGTAAGCTTCCTCCTCGGGATACATCTGCTGGAGCGAGAGGTTGCGCAGGTTCTTGGTCTTGTAGATATCGCCGGTGTACATGTTCAACTTGAAGAAGTCGTCGATGCTGTAGCGAGCCAGATTGTTGTCATCGTCGGTGAAGATGTACTGCTGGGCCATGTAAGGACGGATGTCGTTGAGCAAGACCCAGAACATGGGATACTTGACGGCTTCCCCACCCCACTCGTCCATGCGGTGCAGCACGGGGCACAGGGCTTCGACACGGGCCTTCATCTGGTTGCTGCGGGTGTCAAACTCCCACTTCTCGATGATGTAGTAGCTGAGCACTTCATTGCTGGGAATGTCGGCATCCTCAAACTCATAGAGCGGCGCCTTGGCTGTGCTACCCTTGGCCTCACTGTAGTAGATGTGGAAACGGTCCAGCATCTCGCCCACCTTGACCTTAAACTCATCGGTGAACATCTCGCGGCCGTCCAGGTACTCGTAGGCCGAAATCTGATTGTTGGCCAACAGACGCATGATGATGAAGAAGAGATTCTGACCATCGGCATTGGGGAGCTCGGGATAGTAGAGCGCGGGGTTCTTACCCTTGGTGAGGTCAATCGAGCGATAGATGACCTTCATCCATTGCAGGTCAGCATCGCTGGGCTCGCGCACCTCATAGAACGACTGCTGTCGGTCGGTGACGGCGGCTGTGGAGCCTTCCTTCTTGTCCTTGTTGCGTGTCTCGCTACCTGAGCGTTTAGTCACCTGAGCACTGGTGCCCAGAGCGATGCACGCTATCAGGAGAACGATTATCAATCTAAGAGCTTTCATATTCTCGTTATTGTGTTTGTTACAGTTGTTAGTTCACGATGACCTCAATGGGTGAGATGTCGCGGGTGATGCCGTCGGGGCCGGTGGCCTTGACATGGGAGATGTAGAAACGCTTGCCATGCTGGAGGCTGCGCATCTTGGCCTTCTGCCGCTCGGAGAACTGCGAGCCGCTGCTCATCTCGGGCATGGCATTGCCCATGGAGTCAAAGAAGACGGTCTCGAACGAAACGACCTTGTAGTCGATGTTCAGGATGTCGTCGTCGATGGCGGCATCCAGTCCGGGAGCGGCCATCAACAAGGCCTTGGAGAAGGGCTTGCCGCCCTTGTAACGGTTAGATTGACCGTTGGCGTCCTTATAGGTGATGAAAGGCGTCGGATCAGGCAGCTTGCGCACCCTGAAAGTGGTGCTACCCACATTGGTGCGCTGGCCGTCCATCTCGGCGGTCACCGAGATGACGCACTCGGCGCCGACCTTGCTGGGATGAGCGACCCATCCGTCACCGCTCTTGGTGAGCGTGCCGTTGGTCATCGTGGCGCTGATGCTGCCCTGGGGCACACCAGGCACGGCGATGCTGATGGGGTTGTTGATGCCGGCATAGAGCACATTCATCATAGTTGCGCTGATGGTTGCCAGCGGGTCAATGACGGTGTAGCTCGACTTGAAGTCACGGCGCGTGATGGTGCCATCGCGGCCCAGCACCTCAATCCAGCCTGAGTAATCATAAGTGCCTGCCTTGCTGGTGCCGACCTCATAGAGGCCGCTGCCGTTGCCCAGGCGACCGCCGTTGACATAGACCACGGGGCGCTGGGTGGTATCGATGGCAGCGAGCACGATGTGTGCGCTGTACTTGGTGCCGCGCATGACGATACGCGAGTCAGGTACAACGAAAGCGTTGACCAGGTTCACACGCAGGTCACCAAGGTCAACATTGGTCAGCATCTGATTAAGGACCTCACCCTCGGCATAGCGCACATCGTTCTGCAACTTGGTGAGCAGCGTGATGGCGGCGATACAGGGCATGTTGTCAAACATGGTCTCTTCCCAAGACTTCTTGCTCATCTCCTCGCCACGGGCCTTAGGAGGCACCGTCGAGAGGGTCGTCTCAAGATTCTTGCGCTTCTCGGGGTCCTCCAGGAACGAGGTCACGAACTGGCGGTACTGGTCAATACGGGCTTTCAGGGCCTTTCCCTTGCCGCGCTCGCGCGAGCCCTCAGGAGCGAGCATGATGACACTGGCCGCCTCGGTATTATCGCGGCTGCGGATGTTGTTCACATCGGCACCCTCACCGTCGGCGAGTGACACGATCTCAAACTTCAGTGAGTCAATATAGTTATATAGCTTGTCGGTCTCCCCCACCACCTGGGTCGCCTTGTCCAGCCAAATCTTGCCTTTCTCGGGGTTTTTCTCATTGAAGGCCTGGAGCTGGGCATACAGGGCCTGGTTACGCGCTGTGATGGTTCGGTTAGACCTGGTCAGACCGTCCTGCACCTGACTGAAGCCGTTGAGCACATCGCTCGACACATTCAGGGCAAGCATGGCCGTCAAGACGATGTACATGAGGTTAATCATCTTCTCTCGCGGCGACATGCGGTTGACGCTCTTATTTTTTGAGGTTGCCATCTATAAGTTTCTCTCTATCGGTTAGAATAGGATTGATGTCAATAATGCAGAATACACAAGGGGGACGGTTTAGGCATCCTGGTCAGCGTCGGGCTCAATGCCGGGCATGCCGGGCATGGGGCGATACATGTTGACTGTCATTGCCTTGATCATCTTTTCATAGACG
>JAFZSS010000144.1 GCA_017619255.1 Muribaculaceae bacterium | reverse complement strand
GGTTGACTTGCATCGTGTCGAGCATCTTGCGGCAGGCATTCTGCATGATGGGCGTGTTGCTTACCGTAATGCTACCGCTGGGCCAGTCACTCAGATAGGCCGTCATCCAAATGCCCCGCTGTTCACGCTTGGGCGGCATGTCGGCGGCAATGACAAAACTGGCGACAAATGCCGCCAGTAATGCTATTAGGATAATTCTTCGTTTCATAGTCCTAGTCCCTAGTTTCTAATTAGAACAGGTTAGTCAAGCGCGGATTGATGCACAAGCCCAGGATCTTGTCCTTGTTGCCGTTGAAGTTATAGACCTTGCCATCGTCCGGGTTGAAGTAGTACAGGCCCGTGGTATAGGTCTTCTCAGTTGTGGCGGCACGGAATCCGAAGTAGACATAATGGGTCTGGGCATCCACGGCAAACTGCGTGGTGTAGACGCCCTCGGCATCAGTCGTGTTGATGGGATCGGCCTCCATGGTGATGAAGTGGACATACTTATCGTAGGTCACCGTAGCATTCTCGGCAGGAATGTTATACTGGGTGAAGCCCACGCCAGGCGTGGTGCCCTTGGTCATCCACACATAGAGGTAGCCGAGATCTTCATCGAGCGTGAAAGCACGGGGCTGAGTCGTCTCGAGCACGATGGGATGGGGAATGGGCACGCCGGTGCCGGTCTTGCCGATGTCGCTGGGACGGAAGCGGTAGATGCCGTTACCCGAGTAGTTCTTGCCCCACCAGAACATGCCGGTGCGGTCGAGATAGAGACCCGTGTGGATGGCACCGTAGGCGATACCCTGGCCGTAGTAGCTCAACTGGTTGTTGATGACATAGTAGCCGGCGGTGCTGGTGTAGTTGGTTTGCTCGGTCTCGCCACGCGCGGTGAGCGGGAGGGTGCGGATGCCCGTGTTACGGTCGGTGTAGTAAAGGGTCGTTCCGTCGGTGCACCCCTGGAAGGGGTCGTTGAAGGCGGGACCGCCCACATTGGTCACCATCACATTGGTGGTCATGCCATCGGCACTCATGACAGTGATCTTGCCGTCGCCCAGGTTGCCAGCCTCGTCGTTGATATAGTAGTATTGCTTGCCGCAGTCGAGGATATAGATGTTGTCCTGCTCGATGGTGGCACTGTCGGTCACCGTCTTCTCGGTGGCGAACACCAGCGTGGTGGGCATGTTGCCCGAGTTGACACCCATGTCGAACGGCAGGTTCTTGGTCCCGGCCGGCAGTTGTGACAGATCCACCAGTTTTACGGCCATGATGTTGCCGCCCTGAGTGGCGTAATACAGAGTGGGAGCGGGAATCGATGAACCCACCTGAACATTGACATAGCTGTCCTCGAGACGGCGGTTCTCGCCGTTGATGTCAAACCATGTCTGCAGGGTGATGCGCTGAGAACCGATGTTGCTGAAAGTCAGCTTGCCCGGGTTGTCAATCGTGCCGTCCTCGTGGCTGTAGCCCTCGAAGGTCGAGATCAGGTTGCCCTGTGCGTCACGGGTGCCGTCGGGGAAGGTCCACACATACCTGCAGGTCAGGTTTTCGGGATTGGGCAGCTCGATGTCAAGCTGTACATTAACATCGTTGATGACGACGGGTGTGGCGCTCTGCTCTGCCACGCTCAACATGGGAGCGATGTCGTAGATGAGCAGGGGATAAGTGCGACTGCCCACACCATCAACCGTCAGCGTCACCTGGTAGATGCCCGAAGTGGCATACTTGTGAGAGGGGTTCATCTCGGTCGAGGTCGTGCCGTCGCCGAAGTCCCACATAACACTTCCCGACTTGGACGAGGTGTTGGTGAACTCAATGGTCGACACCACATAGAAGTCAAGACCATAGCGGTCGTCATCCACCCGATAGGTGAAATCCACATCCTTGGTGGGGAAGTTGTCGTAGTCGGGCGTCTTATCGATACACGACACGACCATCAACACCATCATGAAAAGGAATGCTATTTTATTGAAAGTCTTCATCATTTCCTTGGGTTTTAGTTCAGTGTCACTTCTTTGTTGTCGGTAGTCACGCCCACCTTGCCATCGGTGTCATACACACGGAATTGAGGCTCCAGGAAGTAGGTGCGGTTGAAGTTCACCGTGTAGGCCTTGTCCGATGTGTTGTAGATCCATGATGTGAAGGGTATCGTCTCGAGCATGCTCTTGAAATAGGGCATGTATTGGCGGCGCACCGTGGTGATTTTGCCACCCGTGTCGTCGCTGTAGCGGGAGAATAGCCAGAAGGCTGACTTATAGACCGGCTGCACATTCACGCCCGACGGGGCCTCGCTCTCGCTGGCAATCTCGTGATAGACAGCGTTGCCGTCATCGCCCACGGTGATGTAGTAGTAGTGATCCACTTCATCGGTGGTAAACCAGGCGTTTGACTTGTCGTCGGTGGTTGTGTCGGTCGGAAAATCAATATTGTACTGGGCATTCAACTGCTCGAACAATTCGATGGGGAAGTTGTACTTGATATAGACATTGCGCAGGTCGTTGTAGTAGGTGCTGTCCTTGGTCAACGCATTGACCATGTAAGCCATGAACTCGTCCTTGAATGTCGATGGATAGTAATTGTCAAACTTCTCTTGATCCCATTCCTCGGGATTCACCCAGGTCACAGGGGCGAGGGTGCGTGAGGTGGGGAAGCTGTCGGCCAAGACATACTCATAACCGTCCCACTCGGCTTTGCTGTGGGGATAGGTGGCGACCATCTGACTGGAGCGCACCGTGTCGGTCAGAGAGTAGTTCTTGGTGTAGGCAAGCGAGGTCGTCAACTTGCTTGTCGCTGTGGCGGTCTGTTGGCGCTTGATGAGGCACCACACCTCGCTATGGTCAATCGCTTTTTCGGCGGTGGTGTAGTACTTGCCCTTGAAGGTGGCATGGCGGCCCGCCTTGACAACGGTTGAGCCCTGTTCCCAGTCCACCGTGGGCAACACCTGTCCGAGCTCACCGTTGTCGGCAAACGGGTCATGTATCGCACACGAGGTGGTCAGCAGGGCCACAAGTGCTATCAGTCCATATAATTTATATCGTTTCATAATCTATATTGTCATTATTTACAGTGGTTTAACATGTTCAGGGATCATTCTTGGGTCAATGAAGTGACCTCTCCATAGTTGTGGGCCCAATTCATAGGCTCCTGCAACCACTTGTAGTTCTTGTAGGCGCCCAAGCGTTCGAGTTCGGCACGGTTGTACTTCTCCTCGGTCTCAGGGTCGTAGTTGATGCGCTGGATCCAGGTGTTCTCTTTCTGCTCCTCGGTCAAACCGTCAATCCAGTAAGCGGCATACAGGTTGTAGGGCCTGCGCAGGGTGGGATAGACGATTTCCTGGTTGTCACCGATGCCGTAGTGGTTGCGGTTGTTGCTGTAGTGGTAACGGCGCATGTCGGTCCACTGCTCGGGTTGCAGGTACATGGCGATGTACTTCTGCTGCATCAGGTCGCTCAAGCAGAACTCGCTGGGGTTAAAGAACCAGTGCTTGTTGCCGCGGTCGGTCACCTTGTGAACGGCCACATTATTGCCGCGGTAGTAGTCCTCATTGTCGAGGAAAGCGGCAATCTGTGCAAACCAGTACTCGGCAGGCTGGAAACCAGGCTTGCCGCCAGCTACGGAGTTGCCGGGATACTTGTTGTCGGTGTTGGCATTGTAATTCTCGTTGACATAGTTGCGCAGGAAAGCGTCGAGATGGCGCTGGATGTTCCATTGCGTGGCCTCCTTGGCCAGTGCGCATGCCTCGGTCTTCTTGCCCATCCAGTACAGTGCCTCTGCCTTGATGAAATAGAGCTCCTCCATCGTGAAGATGGGGTTGTAGGCATCGGCGGCGCCGGCATAAGCGCCCATGTACAGGTTGGGATAATTGGCAATCTTATAGGAGGTACCCATGCCGATGTTGTTCTCCAGGTAACGCATCTTGATACGCTCACTGGTCACCGAAGGACTGGCAGGTCCCGTGCGTGCAATCATCAGCAGGCCGCAACGCGGGTCATTGGCAAAGCCGTCGTGGGCACCCTCGGCGTTGAACATACCGCAGGTCATCTCGTTGTCAGGTTTGCTGATACCCATCAGGTCCACCATAAAGAACTTGCTCGGGATGGCGCTACCCAGCAGGTTGCCACGCGACTCCCAAGAGTTGATGACGGGCTGGGCCACGCTCCAAACGGCGTTCTGTGTTCCCGTTCCGCCGTCCCAGTAGTAACGGGGCTCGTTGCCGAACCAGGTCTCACGGCTGCCCTGATAGTCAAACACATCGCCCTTGCGCCACTGGTTAATGGCTGCATCGGCAGCATCAACAATCTTCTGGCACATAGCGGGGCTGCGGTCCACATTGGGGATGTTGCGCAGCAGCAGGCGTGCCTTGACCGCGTAAACCAAGCCTTTCCATTTCTCAAGGTCACCGCCATAGACGCGGTCTTCCTTGACTGTCAGCTCCTGGTTGTCAGGGTTGTTGATGATTTCAGGGTTCTCATACATCGCTATCAGGTCATCGCATTCCTGCATCATCCAGGCATAAACCGAAGCCTGGGTGTCATAGGTGGGCGCAATGCTCTGGTAGGATTCGCTGCGGGGGATGTCACCAAAGGCGTCGGTCGTCAACTGGGTGGACATCAGCTGGATGGTGCGCCCGATCAACTCATAGTTGGGCGAGTTGATGGCCTTGGAATTGTTCACCAGGTTGAGCGTGTTCTTGCCGATGTCATAAAAGTGGCGGCGCCACATCGGGTGACGGTTCATCGTCAGCATTTCCCATTCGCATTTGTAGCTGTAGGCACCTACCGAACTCTTGCCGCCAGTGGTCAGCATCTGAGAGAAGTAGGCGTAATATTCACTGTGGTCATAGACAATCTGCTGGGCATAATAGATGATGACCGGCAGACCATTCTTGGCTTCAATCGCATGGGCCCTATCGGGGTTGACGTTATCGTCAAGGATATCGTTGCAACTTACCGATACCAGGCCAACCAGCATTAATAATGCAAATAATTTAATCTTTTTCATATCAGTCGGCCTTTTTAGAATGTTGCTTTAAGCGTGAAATTGAAACTGCGCGTGCTGGGGACATTGTAATTGTCGATACCGGCACCACCGGTACCACCTGCCGTCGATGCGAGCACGGCGGGGTCATTACCGCGGTACTTGGTCAGCATCAGCAGGTTGCGCGCTGTGGCAGTAAGTGTCAAGCCCTTGATGGGCCAGTTGCGCTTGAAGTGGTTGCCGAAGTCGTAACTCAGCGTCACATAGCTCAAGCGGATGTAGGAACCGTCCTCGATGAAGTTGGAGGAAACGGTTGCGTAGTAAGTGTTGATGAAGTAGGAGTCCAACACGATAGGCGTGGTATTCTTGACATAGGTCGTTGTCCCGTCAGGACCTGCGACTGCCTGCACACCATTAATAATATACTCGCGGTTGCGGTAACGGTCATATAGGCTGCTCATGCCGTTGGTGATCTGGCTGCGTCCAGTGACATTTACCACATCACCGCCCTTGCGGCCGTCGAACAGGAACGACAGGCTCGCATTCTTGAAGTGCAGGTTGCTACCCAAACCTAACAGCCAGTCGGGCTCACGGTTACCGATGTAAAGGCCCTTGGCGGCGTTGATGATGGGATAACCGTTCTCGTCGCAGATGATGTTGCCGTCCGGGTCACGCACATAGTCCTTGCCCGAGATACCTGTCGAGGATTCACCCAAGCGGGCAACGGGGAAGATGTCGCCATACTGAGTGCCCTGGATTTCAGTGATGTCATTGGGCAGGTATTTCACTTTACTGCGGTTAAACGAGAAGTTGGCAAAGGCCGACCAGGAGAAATCTGTGGTCTTGATGAGGTCCTGGTTCAGCGAGATCTCCATACCGTGGTTCTCCAGGCTACCCTCGTTGCGGGTCTGCAGGATGGTACCCGAAGCGGGCGATACGCGCACGCTCACGATTTGGTTGTCCACCGTTGTCGAGTAGTAGGCGATGTCCAAGCGTGTCCAGTTATGGAAGAAACGCAAGTCAGCGCCAATCTCCCACGACTTGGTCATCTCAGGCTCCAGGTCGATGGCGCGTGATGTGGTGGGATCCACACCATAGCCGCCGTCGGGGAAGAGGGTCCATTGCTTGTAGGTGTCGGTAAACAGATAGCGGGGGCTATCTTTTCCTACCTTTGCCCAGTTGCCACGCAGCTTGCCGTAGCTGAACCAGTCATTGGACAGGTGGAACAGCTCGCTGAAGATGACACCCGCCGTGATGGAGGGATAGAAGTAGTTCGTCTTGGAGGCCTGTTTGAAAGCCGACGAACCGTCCATGCGGCCCGTTACCGACAGCTGTGCCATGCCCCTGTAGTCAAAGCGCAACTCGCCGAAGTGGCCATACTTATTGTACTTGGAGTGGTACAGCGTGGGATGGTTCGCGATGAGCAGGTCACCGTTCGTGAAGTCGGTGTTATTAAAGCTGTAGAACTCGCCGCCCAACTGGAAGTGCTCGTTATAGATTGAGGACTCCAGACCTTTGGTCTCCTTGAACTCGAGACCGTAGAGGGCGCTCACGGTGTAATCCTCGGCGAAGGTGTGCTGATAGGTGGCAAGGAACTGCATGTTCAGCAAGGCACCGCGCGAGGGCTGGAAGCTGTAGGAGCCATAACGGTCCTGCATATCCGACAGCTTATTCTGTACATCCTCGGCAGTGGGATCCACAAGGTCTCCGTCATAGATGCGGGGCACGGTGTAGGAGTCATACATCGAGTAACTCTTATCGTAACCCATCTTGCCGGTGAATACCAGGTTCTTGATGGGCTCGTAGCTGATTTGACCATTGATAACGAAGCGGTTGCCTTCGGTCTGGCTCCAGTCCATGTAGCGGCCATAGTAGGGCGATACGGCACCGTTGATGCGCTCGGTGTCAAGCAGGTTCTCCCAGTGGTCGTAGTATGCCCACCAGTTCACATGGCCTTCCAGCGTGCGGTAGTCACTCATGTCCTTGTTGATACCCCAGTTGTAGATGGTGGACATTGAGTTGCCGAAGCCGCGCGAGGTGCGGTTCATGAAGTTGGCACTCAACTGGACGGTCACCTTGTCACTGGGCTTGTAGATGCCCTTGAGCAAGAGGTTGATCTGCTTGCGGTAGTCTTTGGGGACTATACCCTTGTTGTCGGTGTAGGATACCGATGCATAGGAGGAGAATTTCTCCGTGCCGCCGCTTACGCTCACATCATACTTCTGGAGGATACCCGTTTGCAAGAACTCTTTCAGGTTGTTGTAGTAGGTATCGTTCTCGCTCATGTAGGGCCCCCAGCCGCCGCTGCCCATGTTCTCCTTGTACATACCCTTGGCACCAGGAATGAAGGTGCTCTGGATCTTAGGCAGGCGGGCAGGTGTGTTCAACTCCAGTGTTGCTGAAGCGGTGACGGTGATTTCGCCGTTCTTGCCACCGTTCTTGGTGGTAATCATGATGACACCGTTGGCACCTTCCTGTCCGTAGAGTGCCGATGCGGCAGCACCCTTCAGGACGGTGATGTTCTCGATGTCATTGGGGTTGAGGTCGGCCAGCGTCGAGGCGCCGCCACGGATGGCCATACCGTCGACAATCATCAGCGGCTCATTACTCTGGGAGTTGTTCATCGAAGAGATGGCGCGGATGATGACCTGTGTAGAGGAGTTAGGCGAACTACC
>JAFZSS010000143.1 GCA_017619255.1 Muribaculaceae bacterium | reverse complement strand
TCATCAGGCGCCAAGGCCAGTGACATTCCCACCGCGCTGTCCACCTACTTTGGCTTTAAGGCCAGTTCCCACTGCGAGTACCGCGAGAACTACACCACCCAAGGTTGGGCAGATTACATCTATAACGAGTTAGCCGAGGGCCGCCCCGTGATCTACAGCGGCAGCAAGGCTTCCAGCGGTCACGCTTTCATCTGTGACGGCTATGACGGTGAGGGCATGTTCCACATCAACTGGGGCTGGAACGGCATGAGCAATGGTTACTTCCTGCTCAATGTACTCAATCCTGACCAGCAGGGCACAGGTGCCGCCAATGAAGCCTATGGTTACATCTACAGCCAATATATCGTCGCCGGCATCGAGCCTGGCGAGGACTACAACGAGTTTGCCCTGACCGCAGGCGATGTGGCCCTGAATGGTGCCGTCACGACGCGCGCTTCGAGCACCGAATACTTCAAGGCGACTGTGACGGGCTACTTCTACAACTACACCGGCCAGGAGATGGGTGTCAGCTTCGGTTGGGGTCTATATGAAGGTGAGACACTGCTGTCCACGCTTTACAGCGCCAATGGCATTCTCCCTTCGGGCTCCTACTTCCCGTCCAGAAACCAAGAACTGAGTTTCGGCCGCAACATCACCAGCGGCACTTACCGCATTGTGCCCATCTACAGCATGATGTATTTCACCAACTGGTATCCCTGCAAGGGTGCTGATGTCAACTACATCGAAGTGACCATCGACGGCAACACCTGCACCGTCACGGGTCATGGCTCTGCTGGAGAGCGCAATTACATCGTCAACGCCATCACCCATCAAGGCGCTCTGTATCACGGCCACCCAGTGGATCTCGCCGTCAACCTGACCAATGACGGTTACTCACATGATGACCTGCTCTACATGTTTGTCAACAACTCGTTCTACTCGACAGGTCTTGTGGGCCTTGAACATGGCGAGACCGGCGACATCGGGTTCAGGTTCCTGCCGACAACGCCCGGCGACTACACCTGCAAGTTCTCGTTCAACCAGGACGGAAGCGATCCCCTGTGCCAGACGACGGTCACCATCGATGAGATGCCGGCCTACGACCTGAGCGGCACTTGCGAGGTGCTGAATGTCACCGATGTCGCCAATCGCATCATTACCAGCGACACATTCAGCATCCGCCTCACCATCACCAACAATGGCACTGAGAATTATGATGATGATATCACGGTGATGCTGTACAAGAACACGAGCGGATCAAGCGGCAGTCTGGCACAGACCGTGAACCGGGCCATCATGCTGGCTCCCGGCGAGACGACCGCGATTGAGATTGACCTTGACAATGTCATCGACGGTTGGGATTACTTTGCGTTCGCATTCTATTACAGCAACGGGCAGAGTCAGACACTCACTAACACGCAGTTCTACACCATCGTGTTCCCCGAGGTGCCCCAAATCGTCCGTGGCGATGTCAATGGCGACAACGCAGTAGATATCAGCGATGCCACGATGCTCATCAACTACCTGCTCAGCGGCAATGCCGACGGTATCAACCTGGAGAATGCCAACTGTGACCTGAACGGCGGTGTGGACATCAGCGACGCCACCACCCTCATCAACTACTTGCTCAACGGCACCTGGCCCTAACAAGCAAAAAAGCAACAAAACAACAACGACAATGAATCGACGAGAAATGATCAAGATGACCGGAGCCGCCGCCATGGGTGCGACGGTGCTGGGAGTGCCTCTGGGTGCTGCCGCCCAAGAGAGTGAGGACAACAGTTTAAAACCTGCGGGACGGAGGCTGAAGGTGCTCGCCATCGGCGCACACCCTGATGACCCCGAGACCTGCTGCGGCGGCACGATGTGCCTGCTGACCGAGGCGGGCCACGAGGTGGTGTGCGTCTATCTCACGCGGGGCGAGGCAGGCATCGCCGGCATGAGCCACGACGAGGCAGCCGCCATCCGCGTGG
>JAFZSS010000142.1 GCA_017619255.1 Muribaculaceae bacterium | reverse complement strand
CCGTAATTTTATTGAGCATTTCGAGCAAGCAGGCTTTGAGCAAATCAAGTATCTGATTGGTGCTATCAAGTATTTTATCGACCTTGAGAACGCCAATTCAACAACGCAGATTGTACCCTCTGCTGTGTTGACCGATAAAATGGCAGATGTGGCCCGCAAGGTGGAGCGCAACAAGCACCTCATGGATGATTTTGAGGCTCAGGAGTTGGTGAAACGCTCCAGTGCCGTGATGGATAGTGTGGGGGATATGCTGATGCCTGTGGGCATGTGTCACGGCGACTTGACATTCAGTAATATCCTGTTCAATGGCAACAATTATTATTTGATTGACTTCCTGGATTCATTCATAGAATCTCCGCTGCTCGATATTGTGAAAATTCGTCAGGATACGGCCTATATGTGGTCGACATTGATGTATAACAAGCCGTTTGATAAAGTGAGGTTAAGCATTATCAGTGAAAAGATTGACAGTGCTATCGATGAATACTTCACGGGCAAATACGAATGGTATCGCAAATATTACATGCCATTGCAGCTGATGAACTTCCTGCGTATCCTGCAGTATGCCCACGATGACAAGGTGATTGCTTACTTGAAGCGTGTGATCTCATCTCAGCTTTCTTCGTTAGAAACCTCTAAATAATCTTGAAATCATGATGACATTGATTGTACCCATAGCTGCCGATAAAGCCGATTATACCCGCCGATTGCCTCAACCTTTCACACTGGATGAGGAAGGTACAATGTATTGTGTAAGGGCTATCACTGGCTTGCCGTTGGACAAGATGGCAGATATTTATTTTGTTATCCTGCGCGAGCATGACGAGCGTTTCATGCTGAGCGAGCAATTGAAGATGCAATTCCGCAAGCGACAGTTGCTTAACGCTCATGTCACCGTTTTGGATAAGCCCACTTCATGCCAAGCCGAGACCGTGGCGCGGGCCATTGAGATGAATGGTATAGAAGGGACTATATTCATTAAGGATGCCGATTGCTTTTTCACCGCCGATGAAATCTTGTCACAGAATGGCGTGGCAATTTATCCTCTTGAGAATTTGCCTATCGTGGACCCTCAGCATAAGAGCTATGTAGCGGTTGATGATATGTTCTATGTGACTAACATCATCGAGAAACGCGTCGTGAGCCATTTTTTCAGCGCTGGCGGTTATTGTTTTGCGGATGCTAAGGAGTTCTGCAGCTACTATGATAATCTCAAAAATTATTCTCCCCTCTATCTCTCGCACATCATTTATGCGATGTTGTTGGATAAGAAGATATTCCGCCCAATCGAAATCGATGATTATGAAGACTGGGGAGTTACAGCGATCAGAAAAGAATCTTAAACTTTGACTTTGTCAAAGCAATTTAATTCATAAAATAATTTCATGCGAATTGTATTTGTAAACCTGCATGGCAATGAGTTCCTGGTGAAGACACTCAATAAGTTTATCTTCAAACAGTCAGTTGCCATCAAACACAAGTATATACTTGATTATCTGCTCTCGCGTGATGATGTGGAGGTCTGCTCCTACATCAACCAGCGTGGTTTGTCATTATCCTACACTACCCGTAACCGTTTTCTGCAGTCGTTCAGGTTTCTGGACCACCGCGTCACGATGAAGAAAAACGACATCCCATTGAAGAGCATCACGGTGCTCAAGAGTGAGGATGAGATCAGACACGACGACATTGTCATCCTGTATCAGTTATTTGGTGCGCAGATGGATTTCAAGAAGCGCCCCGATGCCTTCCTTGCCATCAGCCAGTTGCATTTTACAGTGAATCAGGCCGAAGTAATGAAGGCTTTGGACCCCGATCTGATGTACAATGAGAGCAATATGCAGAAACGCTTTATTGCGTTTGACGAGTACTTCGGTTGGTTCAAGAAGCAGTATCTGGTTATCCCCTTCGTGTTTGCCGAGCGATTCAAGGTTATTAAGCCGTTTGCTGATCGTCAAAATAAGGCTGTTTCAGTTGGCACAGTCACCTATCCAGAGTATCTTGTCAAGTATTACGGCCATAATTGTCTTCAGCCGGCACGCAAGCAGGTCTATGACAATGCCAAGGAGCTGACACCATGGGTGGACTGCTTCAACAGCGACTATCTGGAAGACGCCAAGCTATCCAAGTCGTCAAAGCATGACAATAAGGTCACCAAAGTGTTCAAGCGGCTTCACGATAAACTCTTTGTTGGCCAGCAGAAGAAGTATTACTCCTTTGACATGGTCGAGAAATTCAACGACTATAAGATGTGTGTAGTCGGTGAGGAAATCATCGGCTTGCCAGGTATTGGCTTTGTCGAGGGAATGGCGTGCGGTTGTGCATATATTGGCCAGACTGTAGGCTACTACGAGGACTACGGAATGAAGGAAGGCGTGCACTACATCGGCTACGATGGCACCCTTGATGACCTGAAGGCTAAAATCAGCTACTACCAGCAGCCCGAACACCAGCAAGAACTGGAAACAATAGCCAAGACCGGTTGTGATTTTGTTCGCTCGCATTTTAACGGAAAAGCGGCTGCTGAAACATTACTAAACAATCTGCTCGATGCCCAGCGCCGCTGGCTTGCCGAGCATCCCGAAACCGCTAAGTGACCTATGGTATCGATATTAGTCCCTGTCTATAATACAGCGCCCTATCTGCGACAGTGTGTGGACTCGCTCACGAGCCAGACCTATACTGACCTGCAGATTGTCCTCATCAACGACGGCTCCACCGACGGCTCTTTGGAAATCATGAGGGAAATGGCTGTGGAAGATAAGCGTCTTGAGGTGTACAGCCAGCCAAATCGCGGCGTTGCTGCTACTCGTTATAACCTTCTCCGGATGGCGAAGGGCGATTTTGTCCTTTTTGTTGATAGCGATGACTGGATTGAGCGAAACACCATTGAGCTGTTGATGCGTGAGCAGCAAAAGGAGGATTACGACATCGTGTCTTTCCAGATGTCTCGGTCAACTGTGAAGAATGACAATGTATATAATCAGGAGCAGATTATCCGTCTCTTTCTGGAGCATATCACCTTCCGTGGCTCGTTGTGCGATAAGTTAATAAAGAGAGATTTATTTGAGAACCTTGAGGTTGACAAGACGGTGAGTTATGGAGAAGACGCACTCATCGTTTGGCAGGTATTGATGAAAGCCCAAAAAGTGCGAGTTTTAGACAAGTTGCTCTACAACTACCGAGTGAATCCGAGTAGTCTGTCTCGCCAGCATTTCAATGGCAAGAAATTTTCGGCTTACACTACATGGGATCATATCTGCTGTGACACCGACGAGAGGTGGCCGCAGTTCAGCAAGATTGCCCATGCCAGGTTTGCCTGTGAAATGACACAGATACTCAGGGATGCCGCTGCCAGTAGATATCCGCACAACGAATCCGTGAGATTGTTGCAGGAGGAAATCAGTCGCGATAGTCACTTGATAAGAGAAACAGGTATTTCTTCCTTGAAAATGAGTGCTTTCGCTTGGCTCGTGTCACACAACTACTGGCTGGCTAAACGGTTGTCAAGGTTCACTCGCTAAAACACGATTGTACAATGCCCGTTAAAGAACGGATCTTCGGATACGATATTCTCAAGGCTTTGGCCGCGTTTCTCGTCGTGCTCTATCATGTGGGCATGGTGGACCTCGGCTATCGTGACGGGCAATACTATTATCCAACGCTGGTTCAGGTCATCTGGTTGTTCACCGCATGTGGTGTGCCTTTGTTCTTTATGGTCAATGGGGCGTTGACGGTACACCGCGACTATGACCTCAGAAAAACTGCAGTAAAGATTGGGCGTCTTCTTTTTGCTGGCGTCTTTTGGGGTGTAGTGGCCATTGGCATGTATATGGCCTTAAAACACGATAAATCGTATGTTTCCATTGGTATGGTTGGGTATTACT
>JAFZSS010000141.1 GCA_017619255.1 Muribaculaceae bacterium | reverse complement strand
AGTTTTTAGTTTCTAGTCCCTAGTCCTTAGTTGTTGACCTTTAGTCCTTAGTTATTTTGTCAAGGGCATTTTTCTTGGCTTCGTCGAAGTTCGGACCGGAATAGACGACCAGTCCCGTGTTGTCGATGACGGCAAACCAAGGCAACGAGGTGACACCCAGCAGCTGGATACCTTGTTCCAACGGACCGCCTGGTGCCCAATAGTGCGCCCATTTCTCTCCAGCAATGGTTTTGTGCCATCCCATGGTGTCGCTCTCGGCAAGAATGTCGATGACGCGGATATTGTCTCCATCGTTCTCCTTCATTTCCTGTATCTTTGCCCTCAGATTCTCACGGTTCTTTTGAGGGCTGGCCCACAGAGACAGGATTGTAGTACCTTCTGCCAGTTTGATTTCCTCAAAGCCTCTTTCGCCGTGTTTCCACAGGTTAAGGGTCAGCAGGCGCGGCAGGTTGTGGCCTTTCTTGCCCAGCCCGCGAAAGGCTTGCGTCAACGACTCAGGGCGCGCCTTGGCATCGATACCCTTGAGCATTTTGTCCACCTTGCTGAGGTCGTCATAATTGTTGTAGTCGGCAATGAGCAGCACCGTCGAGAGCATATCGGCGGGATTCTCCTTCACATATTTCTCGATGGCGGCATCCAGGCGGCTCGGATTCGGGTCGGTGTAGAATGCCTTGTGCTCTTTGCGGAAGAGTTGCCAATCCTCATTCAAGCGGTTCCCTTTTACGGCGACTTCCATAGCCTTGGAAGCATCACCCTTCACCTTGATATGGTCCCCATTGGCCGCCACGGCCATCGCGATAGGATTCCCATTATAGGTCAGCACACTGACGAAGGTGGGCTGCGCTGCCGAGCCCTTGAACATGAAATGGCCTTTCTTGTCGGCGTTGACCGTTTCATCGACCAAGCCCGAATCGCCCATGAAGGCGACTCTCACCACACTTCTCTCGAGGTTGGCCAGGTTGCCTTCGATTTTGAAGCTGTCGTTGCTGCAGGAGCACAGAATGGCCAACAGTAGCAGAAAAAAGGTTATTTGTCTCATATCGGTTTCCGGTCTATCGTTATGGTGGTTATTTGGGGTCACGCCAGTCGCCGTGCTGCTTGATGAGTTCCACCAGGCGGTCGATGGCGTCCTGCTCGGGGATGTTCATCTCGACGCATTGCTTGCCCTTGTAGAGGCTGATGCGGCCTGCTGCTGCGCCCACATAGCCGTAGTCAGCGTCGGCCATCTCGCCCGGCCCGTTGACGATGCAACCCATCACGCCGATCTTCAGGTGGGTGAGGTGGGCTGTCGCCTGTTGGACAGCCTGCACCGTCGTCTCCAGGTCAAACATCGTCCTGCCGCAACCCGGGCAAGAGATGAATTCCGTCTTGCTGATGCGCTGGCGTGCTGCCTGAAGGATGGCGAACGCATAGCGCACGACTTCGGCACCGTCGTTAATGCTCGGGTCCTCGAGCCAGATGCCGTCGGCCCTGCGGTTCAGCATCACAGCGCCCAGGTCGGAACCGGCTTTGACTTGGAGCCACTCCTTCGAGCTGTCGGTATAGGTGTTGCGCATCACCACTGGGCAGTTGATGCCTGCCGTGTCGAGGGCATGGGTCAGTGCTTGTTGTTCGCCGGGGATATTCTTTCCCACGGGGGTGATGACAAGGACAGTGTCACTGCGGCCGCGCAGGAATTCCAGGCGGTGTATAGGCGTGGTGGCGGGCAGTTGCAGGAAGCGCAGCCGTGTCGTTGGGCAACGGTTCCACTCGCCCAGCGTGAGCAGCGGATAGGCGTTACGCTCACCGCTCCAGCAGTCCAGAGGCACCAGGAATTGGTGCATGCCGTCGATGAGGCCATCGGCGCTGTAGAAGAAGTCAGGTTGCACCGCCTCGCTGTCGATTTCGTCGGGGCGGTAGCTGGCGATGACCACCGGCTGGCAGCTGCCGCCGATGCGGCCGTTCACCTCGACGGTCGCCCTGCGTTCGGGGCACAAGGGGTTATAGCCGTCGCTATAGTCGCCCTCGATGGGTTCGTGTCCCTGGCGGGAGGTGATATAGTCCACTAGTTTGCGTGCCACAGGGATTTCCAGCACGGGGTCCTCGCTGAGCGAGACGCGGATGGTGTCGCCCAATCCCTCGGCCATCAAGGCTCCGATGCCCACGGCGCTCTTGATGCGTCCGTCCTCGCCGAAGCCTGCCTCGGTCACGCCCAGGTGCAATGGAAAGTGCATGTCTTCACGGTCCATGGCATCCACCAGGCGGCGTACCGCCTCGACCATGACGACCACATTGGAGGCCTTCATCGAAATGACCACTTCCATGAACTTCTCCTCAACAAAGACGCGCAGGAACTCCATCACGCTCTCTACCATGCCCGCCGCGGTGTTGCCGTAACGGCTCATGATGCGGTCGCTCAGCGAGCCGTGGTTCACGCCCAACCTGACGGCGGTGTGATGCTCACGGCACAGGGCGATGAACGGCAGCAAGGCCTGGCGGATGCGGTCCAGTTCAGCGTTGTACTCTTCGTCGGTATATTCCAGTTGCTTGAAAGTGCGTGCGGGGTCTACAAAGTTGCCGGGATTGATGCGCACTCCCTCGCAGACCTGGGCTGCCGTCAAGGCGGCCTTTGGGTTGAAATGGATGTCGGCTATAAGCGGGATGTTACAGTCCTTGGCGCGCAGCAACTTGGAAATCTCGCCAATGCTCTCGGCCTGTTTAACCCCCTGTGCGGTAAGGCGCACATACTCCGACCCGGCATAGGCGAGCCGTTGGCATTGTGCGGCGCTGGCCTCAACATCGTCGGTGGCGGTGTTGGTCATCGACTGCACCCTCACGGGCCACTGGCTGCCCAGGGCGATGCCGCCAACATTGACGCTCACAGTATCACGGCGGCTATAGTTGAAAGTATGATTCATGTTCGTTTGTTGTTCTTTGATGGTGGATTATCCAAAAAACCTCATTGTCATTGATACACAGAGGAAGCCCACAACGACCCCGGCAACCACCTGCAGGATGTCATGTCGCTTGAGCACCATCCTTGATGAGCCCAACAATCCTGCCATGATGACCGTGATGCACAAGAGCCACATCAGGTTGAAGGCGCTCAAGCCCTGCACATGGATTTGGTAAATCAGAGCTATGACGCCGCCGATGCCTGCCATGTGGGCACTGATTTTCCACTTGAGGTTGATGAGTGCCATCACCAGCACTGTGATGGCCGACCCTACCATGAACATGACAAACCAACGAGGCGAATGCCAGTAATGAAGGTAAAAGGCCGACACGCCATAGCACAAGGCGGTAAAAAGGTAGGGGATAAGCCGTTGCTCACGCATGTCGACATGGATGTCCTTGACCAGTTTGAAGTGGCGCAGCACGCTCAGGAATATGAGCGGGATGATGCAGGTGATGCCCATGCACACGAGCAGATGCGTGACACGCTGGCCGTAGGGCAGTAAGCACAGCACCGATACCCAGAACACCAGAAACACTCCGTAGGTGGGCATCAGCAGGGGGCTCAGCGCCGTTGACAGGAAGTTGGCCACGCCGGCAATCAATCGGTTGATAGTATATCTGTTCATAAGTCTTTAGACTTCAGTGAGATCATGAAACCTCTTATTACTTCGCCATCTTGCGGCGGATGGTACTGCTGGGGATGTCGAGCTGGTCGCGGTATTTAGCTACCGTGCGTCGTTCGAGTTGGTAGCCCATGGCTTTAAGGCGCTCACACAGGGCGTCATCGCTCAACGGGTGGGCTTTGTTCTCTCCATCGACAAGCTTTTTCAGGTCGTCATAGACTTCGTGCCTTGAAGCACCGTTGATGCCCTCGCTGAAGAAGGACCTCAGGCTTTTGACACCCCAGGGCAGCTGCACATACTTGTTGTTCACGGCCCTGGAAACGACCGACACATCCTTGCCGATCATGTCGGCAATCTGCTGTTGTCCCAGGGGTTTGAGGTCGCGTTCGTCACCACTCATGAAGTAGTCGCGCTGGCACTTGACGATGGCGCTCATCGTGTTGAACAGCGTCTCTTGGCGTTGCTTGAGCAGTTCAATGAACATGTTGGCGCGCTGGTAGGCGTCCTGGATTTGTTTCTTCTCTTTGGCTTCCTTGATGCTCAGTTCGCTTCCTGCGCGTTTGTATCGTTCGTTCATCAAGGCGAAGCTTTCGCTGATCTGCAGCGCGGGGATGTTGTTGCGCAGGGTTACGGTCAATCGTTCGGTCTCATCGTCGAGTTCGACATCAAAATCGGGTGTCACCTGTTGAATGGTGTCGGCGCGCGAGGTGAAGGCATTGCCGGGGTAGGGGTTGATGCCGCGGCGTATGTGGTGCTTGACCACATCCTCGACGGTTTTCTTGTCGAGGCCCATCTTGCGGGCGATGGTGTCGAGACGCATCGCCGCCAGTTCGTCAAAATACTTGTCGATGATGGTGGTGGCGATTTTCACTTGCTCACTCTGGGGCTTGCGTTGCAGTTGCAGCAGGATGCACTCGCGCACATCGCGCGCGGCAATGCCGGCGGGGTCCAACGACTGCACCACACCAATCATTTCCTCCACCTGATGGGCGTCCACATAGTAGCCGTCGTTGAAAGTCACATCGTCGGCAATTTCGGCAGCGCTGCGGCGCAGGTATCCGTTGTCCTCCAAGTTGCCCACGATAGTCTGGGCAATGACTTGCTGTGTCTCGTCGAGTTCCATCTCGCGCAACTGGTCGAGCAGCGCTTCCTGCATCGTCATTTCGCTCACCGCCGTGGGACCGTGGTACTCGTCGTCGGTGCTGCGGTTGTTGGCAAAGTAGCGGTACCATGCCATCGTGTCGTCATCACCGTTGTCAGCGCCCACCATGTCGCCAGATGCGTCGTTGTCGCTGGAGCGGGTGTCGCGGTCATGCTCACCGCCGCCCATCTCGTCATCCTCGTCGGACTTCTTCTCCAGCGCCTGAATTTCGTTGACCTTGTTGTCGATAAACTCGGTCATCTCGGCATCGTTTTTTTCCAGCATCTGGCCCAGCATGCGTTGCTGTTCCAGCGCCAGGCGTTGCGTCTGCTTTTGCTCCAGTGTGAGTTCCTGTTTTGCCATTGTCGTAGAGGTTTTATCTTTAAACTGACAAAATTAGTGAAAGCCGAACACAATGCCAAGAAAATGGGTATTTTTTTCATGAGCATTGTTAAGGCACATTCTGATTTGCCTGAGAGCCATAAGCCCGCAGGGAAAGTGCTGTAAGGTGATTGGAAAACAATACGAAAAAGAAGCCAACGAGCTGTTATTTCTTCTGTTTTTCCCGAAAATCCTGCAGTGTGTTGAGAATGTCGGCGGTGTTGTCGGTGATGGAGAGCAACAGGTTCTTGTAACGGCCTGTGTCCATGAGGTGCTCAAGCAGGGGATAGACGGGGATTTCCTCGGTCCAGAAGCGTCTGCCAAGGAAAATCATCGGACTGGCGTAACCGTAGGAGAGATAATGGTCCTGGACGGCTTCCTGGAAGATTTCCTGCAGCGTGCCCGCACTGCCTGGGGCATAGACGATGCCGCCAAAGGCCAGTGTCAGGATGCTGTCCTCGCGCAGGCTGTTCTCAAAGAATTTGGCGATGTGTGTGGCAAACGGTGTAGAGGGTTCGTGGCCATAGAGCCAGGTGGGAAGGCCCAGGCTGACGAAGCGCTCCTGCGGATATTTCCTGATGACCTCAAAGGCCGTGCGCAGCCATCCTGTGTCTTTAAACGAAGAGGCTTCGGACAGTATCTGCAGGGCGTCATCCAGTTCGTTCTCGGTGCGTCCTGCCATCCATGCGCCCAGATGTGTGGCCTCCATTGCGCCTGGTCCGCCGCCGCTGAGCATAACGAAGCCCTGCTGGGTGAGTTGTTTGCTGAGGTGTGCAATTTCGCTGAACATCGCGTCGGTGCGCAACAGTGCGTGTCCGCCCATGATGCCTACACTGCGGCGGTGGTCATGCTCCTGAAAGAAGCGTGCCAGGGCCGTGTGTATGCTGTGGTCGTGGAGGCTGCGTGCGAGGAGTTCGCGCACGCTGGGCACATGCTGTCCCAGCGCTTTGTATTGCTGGTACACGGCGCTGTCAAAGCAAGTGTCATAAGTCTCTTCGTTGTCGGGGTTGAAGCCCTCGTACAGCTCTTCAGCCGTGTAGAGCGTCTTGCGCGTGATGTCAAAGGGCACCTGATCCAGGTACCGGATTGTCTCTCTTAACTGGTTAAAACCTTCCGCTGTAATCATTGGGCTGAAGTTTTCTAATGGATTGGAAGGCAAAGATAGTGCAAGCCGAGCGGAGAACAAAACGAAAAACGAAGTTTTTTGTTTTTTATCCCGAGGCGAAGCCTATCTTCGACGGCAAGTCAAAGAAGTGCAAGCCGAGCGGAGAACAAAACGAAAAACGAAGTTTTTTGTTTTTTATCCCGAGGCGAAGCCTATCTTGGACAAGTAGTCAAAGATACAAAAAAAACAGAAAAGTGATGTTTTTTCACAAAAACATGTTGTGCTGTTACAATTTTATTTTTATTTTTGCGGTGTAAAAAGCAATTATTATTAACTGATCAATAAAAAGGAGGAACCTATGAAAAAGATCATTACTTCGATGCTGGCAGCTGTGATGCTGCTATGCACAGGATGTAACTCGGGGCTGCTGGGCAGTGTCCTGGGTGGTGGTGACACCACTGGCAACGGAACGACTGGTGGCGGTCTGGGTGATGTCCTTGGTGGCGTCCTCGGCGGTGTGCTCGGAGGACTGGGCTCACAGAACACGATTGACGGTCTGCTGGGTCTTGTCATCGGTAGTGTTAAGGTCAATGAGAGCGAGCTCTATGGCGCATGGTATTATACTGAGCCCGGTGTCGCTTTCACGAGCGAGAATCTGCTGGCTAAGGCCGGTGGCGCAGTTGCTGCCGAGACCTGCAAGGACAAGCTGGCTCCCGTTTACAATACCTTGGGTATCAGTGCACAGAACACTCAGTTCCAGTTCACTCAGGATCATCAGTTCCAGGCTTATCTCAAGGGTATCCCTGTGAGCGGTACCTACACTTACGATGTCTCTAGCGCCACCATCAAGCTGAAAACGGCGCTCTTGAGCACCAATTGCTATGTCACCCGCACCACCCATGGCTTGGCACTCACCTTTGAGAGCAAGAACCTGCTGAAGGTGCTGCAGGCGGTGGCTGCCATGAGTGGCAACAGCACATTGCAGACTGTGGGCGACCTGAGCAAACAGTTCGACGGTGTTCGTCTGGGCTTTGAGATAGCCCCGATCAATTAACCTTCGGGTTTCAGCAAGAGAAACTACCTTGTCACACGAGTTATTGGCTTGTGTGACAAGGTTGCTTTGTGTTATGTGTAGTGTTCAAAAGCGGTTGTCAAGCGTGCGATTAGTTGATGGATAGTCATAATTTATTGATTTTAGTGCGAGTTATTGCAATTCTTTGGTGTGGATTTGCGTTAAATAATATACATTTGCAGCTGTTTGCGTTTTTATGGACAAGATTCTGTCATCATTCCAGCCAATCACGCTCGACGAGATGAGCGGTATCAAGCTGATGAACCGTACCGACACCAAGTTTGTCACTACGGTTGACCGGCTGCGGCTGTTGTTGATGATGGCCAAAGAGGATTACCGCGCCCAGGAGATCGACGGCAAGCGTCAAGCGCTGTACTATACAGCTTATTTTGACACGCCCGACTACAACATGTACATTGTGCACCAGAACGGGCATGCCGGGCGACAGAAGTTGCGCATCCGCTCTTATGTGGACTCGGGGCTGAATTTCCTCGAGGTGAAGACCAAGAACAACCACGGCCGCACCAAGAAGAAACGCGTCGATATGGTGGACTTTGACCCGACGCACCCCGACCACGGCATCCGCTTCTTGAGGCAGGATGACCAGTATGTGGCCTATGATCAGTTCCTGCGCAAACACCTGCGCTACGACCCGACCGTCTTGACTGAAAAGATGGAAAACCATTTTCATCGCATCACTCTGGTCAACAAGGCCAAGACCGAGCGGCTGACCATCGACACCGACTTGTGTTTCCACAACCTCATGACGGGACAAGATGTCGACTTGACAGGTCTTGCCATTATCGAACTGAAGCGCGATGGCCTGCAGCCGTCGCCCATCCTGGGGATGTTGCGTGACTTGCGCATCAAGCCCTGCGGCTTCAGCAAGTACTGCATGGGGTCGGCGTTGACCAACCCCACCCTCAAGCGCAACAATTTTAAGGAGCGTTTGCGCCTTGTCGACCGTCTGCTGGCTCGGGTGTAATGAATCGATGACAATGAACTACCATAGATAATCAAAAATAAAAAGATATGATAATTGTAGATGAATTAACAGCTCTTGAGAACGGCAATGCCGATGCTGTACAGGATGTCGTCAGTAAAGGAGCTTCGTTTAACTGGTTTGACTACAACGGCTTTACCGAGATGTTGATGCGTTTCGGCTTCCTGCTGGTTGTGGTCTGGTTTATCGTTCACTTCCTCTATTACCGCAAGACCCACCGCCGTGACTACTTTTTCACGCTCATCTTGTTGAGTGTGAGCATCTTCTTCCTTATCTACCTGTTGGGGAGCGTTAAAGTCAAGATCGGCTTTGCACTGGGATTGTTCGCCATCTTCGGAATATTGCGATACCGAACCGAGACGATTCCCGTTCGCGAGATGACCTATATGTTCAGTGTCATCTGCCTCTCGGTCATCAATGCTCTGGCCGACTCGATGAGTTTCGCCGAGCTTGCAGTGCCCAACATCGCAATTGCAGCGCTCATCTGGTTGTTTGAGTCCTTCGTCCTGCGGGCCAATTTGGCGAGCAAACTGGTGCTGTATGACCGCATCGAGCTCATCACTCCCGAGCGGCGCGAAGAACTATTGGAGGACCTGCAAAAGCGCTTAGGCCTGAACATCACCAAGATCAAAGTGGGTTCTGTCGATTTCCTCAAGGACACCGCTATCCTCAAAATTGAATATAAGAATGGCGGTGAGGAGAGCCATGTCAATAACACTTTGAAAATCCCTAGGTACGAATGGGAGGATGTGAAGGAAAACGGCTGATCACCTGCTTGCTGGTGCTGTTATGCGCCGCTTGCTTCCCGACATTGTCGCTGGCCGACGATGCCGGGTTGGTCGCTTCGGTTGAGGCCTCACACAAGTTCTCCAAGAAGTTGAGTGCCGGTCTGGAGACGGAGTTCCGTTCGCGCAACAACTTCCGCACCGCCGACCGCGTGAGCATCGGTGGCGATGTCAGCTACAAGGTGCTGCCGTGGCTCAAGGCTGCGGTGGGCTATGAGCTGCTCATCGATAACAACAAGGAGAAACTCACCTTTCAGGACGATGGCGTGACCTATAACAACTGGCGCCCCAGCTACTGGGGAACGCGCCACCGCTTCAATTTTACCCTTACGGCGAGCTACAAGATTCAGCGCGTGGAGCTGAGCCTGCGCGAGCGCTGGCAGTACACCTACCGTCCCGCCAAGATTACCGACAACTTCGACTTCGACGAGGCGATGTGGGAGGACGATGAGGTGAAAGGCAAGGGCAAGAATGTGCTGCGCAGCCGCTTCCAAATCGAGTGGGACATCCCCAAGTGCAAGTTCGATCCGTTTGCCAGTGTCGAGTTCCACACGACACGCGAGCTGGAGAAGACGCGTTTCATCGTAGGCGTGGATCATACCCTCAAGAAGAAACACGCCTTTAAGTTCTTTTACCGTTACCAGTTAACCGGAAGCGGCAGTGACGAGGCCAACATCCATCTGCTGGGACTGGGTTACACCTATAAATTTTGAACGCTATGAAGAAGATGATACGCTATAGCCTGTTGCTGATTGCACTGACCTTCGTCATGGCGTCATGCGAGAAGGACGACACCGACATGGACGCCGTCTTGGCCCAGTATCTGGTCGAGCCAGCAGCTGTTGAGTTGGACTTCTCAGCACTCGACGAAGCCCCTGATGTGCCTGTCACCGACGAGAACGACTCGGCCTATAACGACTATGTGGAAAACAGTCCGTGGAACAAAGTCATCACCATCACCTTTGGCGGCGAGACGCCTATGGTGACTGGCACGGTCGCTGGCGTGATGGTACAGGCCGTTGGCAATCATGTCACGGTGGTGAACCTGTCCGGACCCGTGAAATTCGTCGTGAGCGGACAGACGACCGATGGCTCGCTCAAGTTCTACGGCGACAAGCGTTTCCAGCTGTTGCTCGACGGTGCCGAGATCAGTAATCCCCATGGCGCCGCCATCAACAACCAGGGCAGCAAGTCGATGTATGTCGTGCGTGCCGACGGCTCGTTCAACGCCTTGCGCGATGGTGCCGACTATGTCATGGTTGACGAGGAGGACCAGAAAGCGGCGCTCTTCAGCGAGGGGCAGATGATCTTCAGCGGACAGGGCGAGTTGAATGTCTACGCCCAGGGGCGCGGCGGCATCCGCAGCGATGACTACATCCGCGTCCGTCCCGGCGTGAAGATCAATATCTACAGCCAGGCGCTTGATGGCCTGCGTGCCAACGACGGCATCATCCTCGACGGTGGCGTGATCAATATCGAGACCAGCGGCGTGGGTGCCAAGGGCGTGCGCAGCGGCGGTCCCATGACGGTCAACGGCGGCCGACTCATCGCTGTCAACAACGGTGACACCAGGGAAAGCACCTCCGACGAAGGCCTGGCCGACACCACGGCCTGTGCCGCACTCTATTGTGACACTCTGCTCGTCATCAACGGCGGCACGCTCAAGTTCAAGGCGACGGGCGACGGCGGCAAGGGCATCAACGGCAAGCATCATGTGACCATCAACGGTGGCGCGACGACCGTCGTTGCGACGGGAACCCGCGAAATCAAGAAGCCCAAGGGCGTCAAGCTCGATGGCGACTTCTCCATGGCTGGAGGCTATTTCTATACCTACAGCCGCCGCAGCGATCCGCTTGATGTGGCAGGTCGGGTGAATGTGGCGGCGGGCTACAGGACTTATGACACGGGGCCTAAAGTGATAACAATAGCTTACTAAGAATGTCAATCATATAACTATGAGAAAAACAATACTACTTGTTTTAACCCTGTTGGCTTTCGCTTTCAACGCCCAGGCCATGACGGGCGATGTGAACAATGACGGCGAGGTGAACATCAGCGATGTCAACACCCTCATCGACCAGATCCTGAGCGGTAACACGACCGCCGAGGGCGATGTCAATGCCGATGGCGAGGTGAACATCAGCGATGTCAACGCCTTGATCAATATCATCCTGGGCGGTGGAACGCCCGTGCAACCCATCACCCCCAAGGAGATTGCGCTGGACTTCAGCGATCTCACCGAGCCCAGTGAGAGCATCCCCGATGACGAGGACGCCCCCACCTATGGCGATTATGTCGAGAACACAAGCTGGGCCACCACGGTGCGCATCACCTTCGATGGCGACACCGCCATCGTGACGGGTAACCCCAGCACTGTCCTCGTGAGTGTCGTGGGTGCTCATGTGACCGTTACCAGTGCCGCCAAGCATGTGCGCTACAATGTCACGGGCACGACAGCCGACGGCTCCATCAAGTTCTACAGCGAGCGCAAGTTCCAGCTGCGCCTGGACAGCGTGGACATCACCAATCCCCACGGTGCCGCCATCAACAACCAGTGCGGCAAGTCGTTGTATCTTGTCCTCAACCAGGGAACGGTCAACACGCTGCGTGACGGCGAGGAATATGCCATGGTGGAAGGCGAGGATCAGAAAGCGGCGCTCTTCAGCGAGGGACAGATACTGGTCAGCGGCAAGGGCCGACTCGACATCT
>JAFZSS010000140.1 GCA_017619255.1 Muribaculaceae bacterium | reverse complement strand
GCACACAATGCCGTGACAAGTGCCACCCTTAGGGACGGATTCTTAATGTCCAACCGCAACGAGATAAAAGTCATCAAATAGCAAAGAAGAATGACAAAGATATACCAATTGCTATTTCCTACTGATACCCAACCAGTGAACGCCAACAAGCACTGCTTCAGAGTAAACGACAAGCCAAGTGCAAAACCAAGGATAATAAAAGAAAGGACAGCCACATCAAAATTCAACAATGTCGTCAACAGACGATGCCTCGGCATCGCTTTCACATAAGGCATACCCTTTTTCTTAAACGACTCGCTCACCCCATAGCCTGAATAGAACAGAAACATCACCACAACAAGTTGGGAAAGATGATAGGTGAACCACATGAAAGCCGTATCCCCCACACTATGATAAGCATAACCACAAGGTGCGAAATACTGCATGGAATGAGTCAAGACAATCAATAGGATGAATATTCCCTTAACTGAATCCGTCTTGCTCTTGGATAGATAGTCGTCATGAAAGCCCCTGATCTTGAATTTGACTTGATAGAGGCTTAGGAGAAATATAGCGATGAGCAGAACAAGAAGCATCTTGAGTCAATCAAGTAAGGACACAAAACAAGGGGACACCGTGCCTTGGGAGCCGGTGGACAAGTGGAGAGCGGGTAAAGCTGGTGACACTGTCGCAGTAGTCATTATCAGCAGGTTACCTGTGGTATGTCTTATGCGTAGGCATCTATACGCTCATGCGTGAGCGCGTGCGACGCACGCATAACAAGCTGCAAAATTACTATTTTCCTGCAACATGAGCAAATATATCGCCTATTTTAAACCGATGAAATCGTGGTTTTTCGTCTTTTCAACATAAAAAGAAAAATGCATAGTGAATATTATGCGATTTTACTCAATAAATACAACTTATAACAGGTTAATCTAGGCTACGAAATCTTAAATAATCCACACAGAAAAACCGACCCAATAAACAGATAGCCTGCAATGGGAAAATGACATTAAGACTTTAATTAATTTGATGAATAATATTATTGAAAATCTGTATTTTATATAATAACATTTTAAGTAATAGTTTATTTATTAGAAATGATACTCCACCTACATCGATTTATCATTATATTATCTATAAAACAGACAAAGAGCATAAGCGCCCCTTCTAAAATTATACCGTATTTATAACAATATTTTGAATACTTTTTTTATGATTTATACAGTCAAAAAAGTGACAATTCAAGTCAAAGTGACAGAGTTTCAATCCAAGAAGGGACTTTTTCCTAAGGGGATGGAGAGGCCGACCAGGGCATTGCAGGACTTTATGTTCTTGCCCAAATAGATGTAGTCAGAGCCGATAAACAGCGGGCCCACTTTCATGGCTGCGCCAATGGACTGGCCGCCGCACATAAGAGGCGAATAAGATATGGCGAAGTCCAACATATTGGCGGGACGATAGTTCAAACCGAAGGTGAGTTCGCTCAATGCGTTGGGCTTCACTTGATGGCTGGAATAAAGGGCGCCAAAGCTGAGTTTACCGTTCATTGTCCTGTATCGGGCGCCAACGGTAACAGTGCTGGCCAGCGAAGTTTTACGAGATTGTTGCTGGTCGGTAATGGTCAAGCGCAACAGGTGCAAGTTGATGGGCTCATCGCTACCGATGATGCCAAGAAATCGCCTGTAGTCTCCCGGGTCGTTGCTGTCATAGGCCAGAGAGGCCGTATTGGCATCAGCAAACTGAGTACAGTTCTTGTCCCACTTGATAAAACCCAAGTCATTGATAGCTGCAGAAAGTGTAAATCCCTTGAATACCTCACATGAGATACCTGCATCCAGTGCAACACCGCGGCCGGCCACGCCAGAGTGACTTGCCCTGAAACGAAGCGTCTCGATGTATCCTTCATTGTTGGTGACCAGTTCCATACCCTCGAAAGAGCTTGCTAACTGAGCATCGGCCAAAACTGCTGCCGTGCCCTTTGCGGACCTCAAGTCCAATGGCGAACCAGTAGACCAATTGTAGCCTGGATCAACGCCCTCGAGATTGGTGATGACTGATACATTTTTTGCTTTTAATTCCAAGTTTCCCATGCCCAATAACCACTTTACACGGCCGCCGATGTTCAATCTATCGTTGATGACACGAGTATAGCCACCGCCAATCTCAATATAGATATTGATGCCAAACTCCACATCGCGCATGTCG
>JAFZSS010000139.1 GCA_017619255.1 Muribaculaceae bacterium | reverse complement strand
TCCTTCACATAGAGGTTGATTCCATTCTGATAAACCACGGTCAACGGGCAATCGAACGGCACAACCTGGCCTTTCTGATAGTCCCGAATATCGTGTATGCAGCAAATGCCAGGGGGAGGTGGAACGATATACCCTATGTCGATAATCATCAGCTGATAGACCGGAACATTGCCATAGGAGGTGACGATGGCCAAAATGTTGATATACTCGTTTTCGGAAACTTCAATCGACGGCTCGGGATAATAGGGGCAGGTATTGCCATCACGGTCAATAAGCAACTTATTCTCCCTATCGATGCGAACATCCTTGACCATTACATAGTGGGCCCACGTTGAATGTCCCACATCGAACAACCTGATAACTTCCGGTTCAACCATCACATACCCGATAGGGGGCTGGAAACCTGTGGGTTGATTGATCTCGGGTTCGCCGGCCCAGGTGGTCTTGTTGCCGCCCCAACCCGGTGGAATGACATCGCCCGTGTGATAGGTCTCGTCTATGGGACCGTATACCATGCCGTAGCCACAATCATCCTTCAGGTACAGATAGTTCTTGTACTGATAGAGGACTATGGCCTCGTGGTTGAAAGTGAGAGGGGTGCCGTCGGTGATCGCTGACAAGTCACACAACGATATGTCAGGAACATGAAGCGGAAGCAGACTTGTCGGCAGCAACTGATAAACCGGGGAATCCTTGCCATAGGAACCCACAATGGCATATATCTCATAGGTCGCCGACAGGTCGGCGGGTGCCGAAACGCCCATCGTGCCGAAGTAAATGGCGCAGGTGTTGCCCTGCTCGTCGGTGAGCACATAGTTATTGCCATCAACCTTGGAGATGGTTACATTGTCGAGATGTACATAGTGGGCGAACAGATCGTGGTCCACCTGGTCAGCCGTGATTTCCTCGGGAGCGACTGGCGTGTTGCCGATGGCCGGCTGCATGCCTTGAGGCCGCATGAACTCCGGCTCGCTGTTATAAGTGGTCTTGGTGGCAACGAAACCGCCAGGGATGATGTCGCCATTGTTATAGGTCTGCCCACAGTCACCGAAAACCAAGGCGCAGCCCGTGTTATCCATGATGAACAGGTAGTTACGGTGCTGAGCCAGCACAGTCACCGGGTTGAGGAAGCGCACCACGCTGTCATCAGGCAGCGATACGGCCTCGGCAATAGAGGCGACGCCATTGGCCTGACGGAAGGTGTAATTGGCAAAAACCACATCGCTCACTTCACCATCGAGGATGGCAACGGCCTTGACTGTGCAGTCGCTGCTCAAGGTGAAGGGCTCAGTGTACTGGGGCGATGCCGTGGTGGGTGTGCTGCCGTTGGTAGTGTAATGGATGGTAGCGTCGGTGGTTGAGCAGGACATGCTCACCTCGATAGGCTCATAGTAGGTGCCGCCGGGAGGCGATATGACCGGTGACACCAACACATTGCCGCACTCATAGGTGACGATAATCAGGGTGATGCGCACCTGGCCACGCGACGCGGTAAACGAGACTTGGTTCTCACTGCCCTCCCACAGGCCGATCTTGCCCAAGACATTATAAGTGTCCACGCTGGCATCGAAATTGCCGGGCCCGTACTGCTCGTTATCTTGACCGACACAGTGAAACTCAATCTTGGTAATCTTGCCCACCTCGGAAGTGAAGGTGATCGTCTGTCCCTTGTAAACGCGGTACTGGGTGCCGCTGACCAGACCATTGGAGATAGTGGCTGTAATGCCGTCCTTGTAGATCGAGAAAGGGCCGGCAGTATTGGAGCCGGTGCCAACATCGGCATTGGGATCGAAGGTCACCTCACAAGCCAGAGCAGCGCCCGCGACCAGGAACCAAACAAAGAGGAAGAGGATTCTTTTCATCGTGTTGTGTTTGAGAGTTAAGATTGAATGTTATAAAGACAACTAATGAGGCAAGTATTCCTCTTTGAAAAATCGAGGTCCGCACTCAGTACGGACCCCGATGAATTGTCATGACATGGTCGAGAAGCATGGCCACATCTCATTGCTCACGGCTTCCCCGACAGGGAGAGCTACATGAGAGCGCCAGCGTTTCATCTCTTTATCCATGACCATGGGTTTACCCAATTACAGGCTCAGGATGCGGTCGATAATGGCATTCACATCGGCGATGCCAAGCTCGCCATCCTCAGCGATGTCAGCACGCCAGAAGGTGCAAGCATCAACCGTGTTACCACTCAGAATGATGTCAATCAGAGCGTTGATGTCGGCAATATTGATTTCGCCGTCATTGTTCACATCACCCTTCATGCCGCAAGGAACTTCTCCGCCACCAAGCGTGATGGGATAGAGCTCCAGCTCGCCCTTGTAAATGGTCAGGAAGCCCTCAACATAGTTCACGGCACTAAGGTCAAGGCCCTCGGTGATCACACCGAACTTGTCAAACAACTGAATGCGACCAGTCTCGTCCTGAACATAGGTCTTGTCTTCCTCGGTGACGATGGCTACATCCTCGAAGCCAAGGAACCAGTGTACCATATCCTGGGATACCTCCTCGATGGGCATGACCTCAGGCTCAACGGCAGTGCCGTGACCGGCCTTAACGAAGGTCTCGGCCTTGGGAACCATCTGCTTGTTGTTCTGGTATGTTGTCCAGCTGGCAACAGCGTCATTGATGAAGTCACCATTGACAAACTCGGTATAAGCAACAGTGCCGTAAACCAGGCTATAATTGCCGTCAACATCCTTCACATACAGGTTGGGACCAGACTGGAAGATGGTGGTCAGCGGAGTGGTGAAGTGACCCTGTGCGCCAGTACTCAGCGCATACAGTTCGTTGATGTTAGCCACATCCTCGGGCTCGGGCACGGGAGCCTCGCCGGGAGGATAGTCAAACGAAATGGGCAGAATCTGATAGTTGTTGAACACAGCTACAACACCATAGATGGTGTGAGGAACGCTCAGGTCTTCGGGCAGAGTTGCATTGAATGTCTTGTTGTACATCTCGCAGGTAGCACCGTTCTGAGTGATAATGGTTGCCTCGGCGTTAATCATCGCGTTCTTGAGGACAACATAGTGTGCCCAGTGATCGTGGTTCACCTCATTGACAGTGATCTCCTCGGGAGTCGGCCTCTCGTTGCCGCTAGCGGCCTGGAAACCGGGCAGAGGCTGGCCGGACTGAACAGCTGCCAACTCGGGCTCACCCTTGTAGGTGGTCTTCTTGCCGCCGAAGCCAGCTGGAATCTTGTCACCGTGATTGTAGGTCTGACCAACATTGCCATAAGCCAAGCCGAAGCCGGTCTGGTCCATAGCATACAGGTACAAGCCTGACTGCCAGATAACCGTGGACTCCACTTCGAAGGTCACCTCGGTATTGTCGGGGGTGTCGCCCATGTCGCCCCAGCCGAAGCCTTCACCAGGATTGGTGTGCTTCTTGCAGAAGGTGGGCAGCAACTGGTAAACAGTGTTCTCGTTGCCATAGGAACCAACTATGCCAATCACATCATACTTAGCATTCAGGTCGCTGGGAGCGTTCACACCCATCGTGCCGAAGTAAACAGCGCAGGTGTTGCCGCTGGCATCGGTCAGGGTGTAATTGTTACCGTCCTTGGTAAAGGTCACCTCATCCATCGACACATAGTTGGCGAAGGTGGCGTGGCCTACCTGATTTGCCGTAAAGGGAGTGGTGGGAGCGATGGGGCTGTTACCCGAAGCGGGCTGGAAGCCTGACAGGGGATCTGCCAATTCGGGCTCGCCGTTATAGGTTTTCTTGGTGCCAACAAAACCGGCGGGAATCACATCACCGTTAACATAGGTCTGACCGCAGTCGCTGTAAATCAGCGCATAGCCGCTGTTGTCCTTAACATAGAGGTAGCGCTTGTTAGCGGACTGAGCCAACACATTCACCGGGTTATTGAACATCACCACGGTGCCATCGGCAATAACCTGATAAGCTGCGATATTGGCAACAGGCGTAGCGGTGGCGAACTCATAAGTTGCACTTACCACATCGCTGGTCTCACCGTCCTGGGCCGAGATGGCCTTCCCGGTAGCATTGCTGCTCAAAGTGAAGGGGGCACTGTACAGCGTCGAGTTGGTAGTGGG
>JAFZSS010000138.1 GCA_017619255.1 Muribaculaceae bacterium | reverse complement strand
GGCCACTGCGGCTGCGGCTGCCACATTGAGCGAGTCCACATTGTGTTTCATCGGGATGCGCACGACATGGTCGGCTCCCTCGATGACAGTGCGGGCAAGGCCGTCGCCCTCGGTGCCCATGATAATGGCCAGGCGCGGCTCGCACTTCAGCAGGGGATCGTCGAGCGGGATGGAATCGTCGCTGAGTGCCATCGCGGCGGGAGTGAATCCCAGCTCATGCAAGTGAGGCGTGACGGGCTGGTCAATCCATGTCCAAGGGACGAGAAATACCGACCCCATCGACACGCGCACGGCGCGGCGGTTGAGCGGGTCGCAGGCCGTGGGAGTGAGCAGCACCGCGTCAATGCCCAGTGCGGCTGCCGAGCGGAAGATGGCGCCGATGTTGGTCGTGTCGGTCACGCCGTCGATGACCACCACGCGTCGTGCGTTACGGCACATGTCGCTGGCGGGGCGGGGCAGGGGTCGCCGCATGGCGCACAACACACCGCGCGTCAGCGTGTAGCCTGTGAGGGAAGCAAGCAGCTCCCGTTCGCCGGTATAAACGGGGATGTCACCGCAGCGTTCGATGATGTCGGCGGCATCGCCGGTGATGTGGCGCCGTTCACACAACAGCGACAACGGCTCATAGCCCGCGTCGAGGGCGACATGGATGACCTTGGGACTCTCGGCAATGAAGATGCCCTTGTCTGGCTCCAGCCTGTTGCGCAACTGTGCCTCGGTGAGCGTGCCGTAGATGTCCACTCCGGGGTGCTCCAGCGATGTGATTTCGATGATCGGCATAGTTCTATCGGTAAAATTACATCAAAAGAACCGTCCCTTTTTCAGGAGTTAAGGGGTGGGGTGGTGGCGCTGCTGGCGTCGGCCCCCTGCGCCGCCCGCAGTTGTCGCTGGAACTCAAAGGGGCGCTTGATGTAACGCAATATGATGGTGCCGGCTCCTGTTCCTGAGACCTTGACGGTGCCATAGTTGCAGAGTCGTCCCCAGAAAGTCTGCTCGACCAGGATGCTTTCGACCTTGCCGATGACAATCTCGTGGGCATGTCGGTTGATCCAGCCGTGGCTGTGGAAGAAACGCTTGTCGCTCACAAAGATGGTCGTTGTCAGGTTGCGTACGAGTCTGCCCAGGTGGAGGTAGGCCCACTTGGAGAGTTTGGGCTCATAGATGATGGTCTCACCTGGTGCGATGATTTTCTTGATTTTCATATCGCTTGTGTCGTAATTAATCCTAAAAAATGTTTCTTATAGGGCAAAAATAGTGCATTTTCCACATTATTTAGTAATTTCGCAGCAACTTTTTTCAAGCATCAGATAAATATGGCAAACAATACCGATAAGAACAAAGATAAAAAGGAAGAGGAGTATGTACGCCAGACCGGTTCATTGAAGGAACGCTTGGGTCGCGTGAAGAAGACGCGCTGGTGGCGCTTTGGTGCCGTGGCGCTGATTTATATTCTGTGGACCCTGTGGATGGGCAATCCCTGGTTGTTGTTGGGCCTGTTGCTGCTGGGTGACATCTACCTGACGCAGTACCTGCCCTGGGGTGCGTGGAAGGGGATTAAGAATAAGCCCCTGCGCACACTGATGAGCTGGATTGACGCTATCGTCTATGCCTTGGTACTGGTCTATTTCCTATTCCTGTTCGTGGGTCAGAATTATCAGATTCCCTCCTCCTCGCTGGAGAAATCGCTGCTCACGGGTGACTTCCTGTGGGTCAACAAGGTGACCTACGGCCCTCGTGTGCCGCAGACTCCGTTGCACTTCCCGCTGGCGCAAAACACGCTGCCGTTCTTTAACTGCAAGTCCTATATCGAGACGCCCCAACTGCAGTACCATCGCTTGAAAGGCCTGCGCAATGTGGAGCGCATGGACATCGTGGTGTTTAACTTCCCCGCCGGCGACACCGTGGCGCTGAAATTTGGCAGTAGCGAGGATTACTACAGTTTGTGCCTTCGTCATGGCCGTGATGTGGTCAATAACAATAAAGAGGCCTTCGGCGACATCATCTACCGTCCTGTTGACCGCCGCGACAACTATGTGAAGCGTTGTCTGGGTCTGCCTGGCGAGACGCTGCAGATCAAGGACGGCATCGTCTATGCCGACGGCAAGGCTGTGCCTCAGCCCAAGAATGTGCAGTACTTCTACTATGTCGAGACCGACGGCACCCCGATCAGCGACGACCTGTTTGATGAATTGGGAATCAGCAATGAGGACCGTCATGGCAGCGGATACCAGTATATCATCCCGCTCACGGGCGATATGAAGAAGACCCTCGAGAGCAAGCCCAATGTGAAGTTGATCCAGCGTATCGAGCCCGAGCCCGGTGAGGCTTTGATGACCTATCCCGTGGGCTACGATTACGGCTGGACACATGCCGATTATGGGCCCATCTGGATTCCCAAGAAGGGCGCCAAAATAGATTTGACCCTGCAGAATCTGCCGCTGTATGAGCGTTGCATCAAGAATTACGAGGGAAACACCCTTGAAGTGAAGAATGGTCAGATTCTTATAAACGGTAAGGCCGAGACGAGCTACACCTTTAAGATGGACTACTACTGGATGCAGGGTGACAACCGCGACAACTCGCTCGACTCCCGCTACTGGGGCTTCGTTCCCGAAGACCACATCGTGGGCACCCCGTCAATTATCCTCATCTCGTTTGACAAGGACCACAGGCTCTTTGACGGCGGCATCCGCTGGAACCGCATCTTCAAGATGCCGAATCCGGATAAAAAGTAGCCTTTAGCTCTTAGCTCTTAGCAATTAGCTGTTAGCGTTCTAAATCATCACTATCAATGACCCATCAGTTGTCTGCTGTTGTGATGGGCAGCATGTGCGCCGCCAGCGT
>JAFZSS010000137.1 GCA_017619255.1 Muribaculaceae bacterium | reverse complement strand
TTTGTGGCGTCCCGGATTTGTTTGATTTACCAGTTAAAGATGTTGCGCAGCAGCCACCACATGAGCACCAATGCCAGGAACAGCAACATGAGCAGCTCGGGATTGAAGCGGGCATACAGGCGCGGACTGCGGGTGCGACGGCTCTCGACAAACAGACAGAACGCAATCCACGGGATGGCAATCACCAGCAACGCATTATACCTGAAGGCCCCGGCCACATCGCCATGCAGCAACGCATGAATGGCACGCTGGGTGCCACAGCCCGGACACTTATACCCCGTGAGTGACAGAAAATAGCACTGCGGGAACACTTCGCTCGTTGACGGGTCCAATGCATAGTAGATAAAACAGAAGACCAACAGCAGGGCGATGGCAATCACCAGAATGAGCGAGCGGCGCATATCTTTAGCTGATGAGGATTACTGGCCCAGCATCGGCAACAGATAGACCAGCGGCGCAGAGATGATGCCCAAGACAATAGCGGCAATACACCACCAGGCACTTGTCTCGCTGGCTCGCTCGGCCCCCTTGAAGTCACCCATGTTGTATTTGTTGGTCACCTTAACCGAATAGATGATGGCAACGATACCGGCTGGCAGACAGCAGCAGATGGTCGAGATGATAGCCCAGACCAGGTTAGTGGGAGGGCACGGCCCGGGAGCCTCGGGCTGCTGAGCCTCACCCTGGGCTTGCCAGGAGGTGTTAGCCGGCTGATCAGCCCAGTTGCCTTGAGGACGAGCGGGCTGATAAGGTTGACCTACAGTGGCAGCCTCGGGCTCGTGGCTGGCAGGAGCGTCTTGCGCTTCTTCGGCAACAGGAGCCTCGGCAGCCTGGGGGCGTGCCGGTGCATCGGCCACCGCCACCGATTCCACATCAAACAATCCCTGCAATTCAGGCAGTTGGGTAATGCTCACCCAATTGGGCAAGCCCTCGTGCCACACATAGGCGCGCGATGTCAGCGCCATTTCCTTGAGGCTCTCGAAGTCCACCGGACCCGATTGCACACCATCTTGATTAATCCAGTATTGCATATCTCTTGTCGTTTATATCTCTATGTCGCAAAGATAGTAATAATTTTTATAGAAGCCGCCAAAAAACGAAAAATGTGTTGACGACCATCGCGCTGGGGTTCTTTTAGAAGTCGCTGAAGAACCGTGGCCTGATGAGCAGGCCGATGCGGATTCTGGAGTGATACTGGTTGTAGTCCAGCATGTGTTCGCCAAAGCCATTATAATACTGAAGCATGATGAACTGATTGGAGTTGTGGTTGATGCGATAACCCAACTGAACAATGGTGTTGAAATTCAGGTCCCATCCCTTACGCTTGACAAGCGTCATGTCGAGCACCCACTTATCATCAAGGCTCTTGGCCTGGAAACCGGCTTGATAGAGGCCCATATAGCGCAGAATATCGCGGTTATACTTTCCGTCAACGATAGGAATCCAGTACTTGGCATGAGCCATGAGATAAGGCGAGATGTAGGCCTCGCCCGCAATCGACACCTTGTTCCAGCTGCGCGACGCGGTACCGTCACGGCCATTGGACTCGTGCTCAGCCATCAAAGTGAATTTACCCACCAGGCGGTTTTTCATGATGACATACTTGGAAAGGCCGATACCCGGATTGAAGTTCAGGTCGTAGAAAGGCAGCGAATTCCTGAAGACATGCCAGATCGCCTTTTGCGTATAGAACAAGTATAGATAGGTATTCCATGGCAGCGTACTCTTGGTGAGGCGCTGCTGAAAACTGATCTGGAACTTCACATCGCTGTTGTAGCCGTCGGGCTTGCCGCCTAACACAGTGCCCCCGACAAAATAAGTATCCTTGTAAAGACTGAAGTAAGGACGGCTGTCCAACTCGGCACGGATGCTGTCGGCAACTTGTTTTTCGCTTCTCTCTTCCGAAACGATCTGTCCGGCCACGGGAATGAGCATCCCAGCCAACATCGCCATTATACAAGCTATAGAACGCCAAATATTCATCTTCATTTGCTTTCTTTTGTTTCTCTTGCCACAAAATTACTAAAAAAAATCATCCCTAACAGACATTGATTAGGAATAATCACGATAGAACCCGGCTATCCAGAGTAGTTCGGGAATGAAAAAACTTAATTATTTGGCACTTTTCTCCCCTTGCACTATCTTTGCGTCTTTAACTGCAATGAATGAAAACTAATGATTATGATGAGACGACTCTTCATTTTGACCATAGCGCTGATGACGGCGATAGCCGCCATGGCTGCAGATTATGCGCGCGCAACCCAAGTCAATGATGTGGAACAAGCCAGGGCGCTGGCAGCCCGCCTGTCGGCACGATTGCCTGAAAAAATAGTGTTCCGCAAGATTGAGAGTGACAACGGAAAGGATGTGTTCACCCTCGCGAGCGAGGGCGGCAAGGTCATCATCGGCGGCAACAACGCCGGGTCGATGGCGGTGGGCTTGAACCGCTACCTGAACCGCTATTGCAAAACAACGGTGTCATGGTACGCCGATGTGGCGGTGGAACTGCCCAAGGTGCTTCCCGAGGTGCCTGCAACCGAACGGGTGACGGCACGCGTGCCGCAACGCTTCTTCCTCAACTACTGCACCTGGGGTTACACCATGCCCTTCTGGCAGTGGCATGACTGGGAACGCTTCATCGATTGGATGGCGCTCAACGGCGTGAACCTGCCGCTGGCCATCACGGGCCAGGAGGCGGTGTGGTACAATGTGTGGACCAAGTTGGGCATGAATGACAAGCAGGTGAGGTCCTACTTCACGGGACCGGCCTACCTGCCGTGGCACCGCATGGCCAATATCGACGGCTGGTGCGGACCGTTGCCCAAGGAGTGGCTCGACAACCAGACCACGCTGCAACAACGCATCGTTGAGCGTGAGCGCGCATTGAACATGCGGCCCGTATTGCCGGCTTTTGCAGGCCATGTACCCGGAGCCTTGAGAGAACTCTTCCCTGATGCCGACATCCAGGCATTAGGCAGTTGGGCCGGCTTTGACGACCAGTACCGCACCTTCTTCCTCAACAGCGAGGATCCGCTCTACAGCCGCATTCAGCGCATGTTCCTTGATGAGCAGACGCGTCTGTTCGGCACCGACCACATCTATGGCATCGACCCGTTTAACGAGGTGGATCCACCCAGCTTTGAGCCCGACTACCTGAACAAGGTGACCAAGCACATCTACGAAAGCCTAACCGCCGTTGACCCCGAGGCCGAGTGGCTGCAGATGGCATGGTTCCTCTACTACCAGCGCAAGGACTACACCCCCGAGCGCACCCGCGCCATGCTCACGGGTGTGCCCCAGGGCAAGATGACCATGCTCGACTATTACTGCGAGTACAAGGAGATGTGGCGTGAGCACAAGGGCTTCTACGGACAGCCCTTCATCTGGTGCTACCTGGGCAACTTTGGCGGCAACACCAATGTACAGGGCCGCGTCAAGGAAGCCGGCGAGCGCATCGAGCGAGCGCTGCAGGAATGCGGCGACAACCTCGTGGGCATCGGCTCCACGCTCGAGGGACTCGACCTGCAACAGTTCCCCTATGAGTACATCCTGGAGAAGGCATGGGACTACGGCAAGAGCGACGCACAGGTCATCAGCGAACTCGCCGACCGCCATGCGGGCCGTGAAAACAAACACGCCCGCGAGGCATGGCAACTGCTCTATGACAATGTGCTCGATATCACTCCCGGCAATTTTGCCGCACCGCTGACATGCTCCTATCCCGTCATGGGCAAGGAGAGCCGTGCAGTCAAATATGAGCCGCGCCAACTGCTCGCCGTGTGGGACGCCTTGCTTGCTCAGGACCAAGTCACCACCGATGCCATGACCATCGACCTCGTGTGGGTGGGACGGCAACTGCTGGGCGACCTGTTCCTCGTCGAGAAACAAGCGTTGGACAAAGCATTCCTGGAGCGGAATCAAGATGCGTTTTATGCCCACAGCAATGTGATGTATGAACTTTTGTCCGACATCGACGACATCAACAGCCATCACCCCCAGGCAACGCTTGCCGGTTGGCTACAACAGGCCCGCGACATGGGCAACAGCGCTAACCTCAAGAACTACTATGAGATGAATGCTCGCAGTCTGATCACCACCTGGGGCGGCAGTCTCAACGACTATGCCTGCCGCAACTGGAGCGGCCTGATGTGGGACTACTATGCCAAGCGTTGGGAAATCTACATGAGAAAAGCTACGGTAGCCCTCCTTAACCGTCATGATTTCGACAAGGAAGACTGCAACGCCGCCGTCAACAAGTTCCAGCAGAAGTGGGTCGCATCAACCGAGTATGAGGCCAGCAGCCCCATCAACATAGATGTCCTCACCCATTGCCGCCAACTCCGCGAGAAATACCGTCAAGAACTCGAATCCTGGGTCTCTCAACAATTAAAGGACTGAATTGTTGACATCATCTAAAGCCTAATTTATTACCTTTGCACCCATGAAACGAAAGATGAAAGGAAATGTCTGTGTGTTTTGTGCTTCCAGCGCCAACATCGACGCGCGCTACCTGGATGCAGCACATGAATTGGGCCGCCTGCTGGCTCAAGGCGGATGGCGCTGCGTCAACGGCGGCGGTGCCGTGGGGCTGATGGGCGCCGTGACCGACGGCACACTCGACGCCGGTGGCGAGGTGACGGGCGTCATCCCCAAGTTCATGGTCGATAACGGCTGGTGTTATGACCGCTTGGAGAATGTCATCATCACTGCCGACATGCATCAGCGCAAACAGATGATGAGCGAGATGGCCGATGCTGTCATCGCCTTGCCCGGTGGTGTGGGCACTTTGGAGGAACTGCTCGAGACACTCACTTGGCGCCAGCTGGGGCTGGTCAAGGTGCCCGTCATCATCCTGAACTCGCTGGGCTACTACGATGCCTTGCTTGATATGCTGCAGCACGCCATCGACGAGGGCTTCATGAAGCCGTCACATGCCCAATTATGGCAGGTGGCCGCCACGCCCGCCGACGCTATCGCCTTGCTGGACAATAAGCGCCCCATGGAATTTGAATCCAAATACTGAACTCTGCCATGCCCATCAACACCCATCCAGCCGACACCATCCAGGTTGTAGAGTCGCAGAGTCTTGCGTCGCTGCAAACCGATAGCGTGAAAAGCGATATGGCATCGGACAGCATCACCGCACGACCCGTGATGGAAGTCCCGGCCACGAGCGAAGCCCAACCGTTTGCCCGCTCACCGCTTCACGACACGCCGTCAATGGGACTGCTGCTGATGGGTCTGCTGGCGGTGGCGCTGTGTTACCACACGGGCTACAAATACATCGAGAATTTCTTCCATTACATGTTCTCGACTCGGCGTCGCGAGAACCTGTTTGAGGACCATACCGTCAACGAGACCAGCATCCTGGCGGCATTGATTGCCAACACATGCATCATCGAGGGCATTATCGTTTACTTTGCCGTGCAGCTGCTGTGGCCCGCCTTTGCGCCGTCGCTGCAAAATCATGTGTTCACACACATCGCTGCGTTCAGTGGCATTGCGGTGGGCTTTTACCTCGTGCAGTGGCTCGTATACAAGGTCATTGGCTACACCTTCAGCGACCAGACGGGCTCCAAACTATGGATCGACGGCTTCAAATCATCGCAGTCGCTGCTGGGCCTGTTGCTCTTGCCTGTGCTCATTCTGCTGATGCTCTATCCGACCCATGGCAAAATGCTTTTGGGCATCGCGGCGGCACTATACTTTTCGGCGAGACTTATCTTTATCTATAAGGGTTTTAGAATTTTTTATGGCAATTTGTCATCGATTCTCTATTTTTTGTTGTACATTTGCGCCGTCGAAATCGTTCCCTTAGTCATTCTGACAAGCGTAACGCATTGGATTTGTGGTATATTACAATAGAAAAACCTAATGAATGTAAAGAAGATTTTGGTTTCACAACCAAGACCAACTTCCGACAAATCTCCATATTTTGACTTGGAGAAGAAATACGGAGTAGAGATTGTTTTCAGACCTTTTATCAAGGTCGAGGGCTTAACATCCAAAGAGTTCAGGCAGTCTAAAATCAATGTGCCGGAATACAGCGCCATTATTCTGACCGCCCGCACAGCCATTGACCATTTCTTCCGTTTGTGCAAGGAATTGCGTTATAATGTCCCCGACACATTGAAATACTTCTGCGTAAGCGAGACCATCGCCCACTATCTCCAGAAGTATGTCGTGTACCGCAAGCGCAAGATTTTCTATAGCGAGTCCGGAAAGATGGAGGATCTGATTCCCATCATCGCCAAGCACAACAAGGAAACCTACTTGATGCCTGTGAGCGATGTCCATAACGACAAGGCCGTGGTCCTCGACAACAACAAGGTGAAATATGTCAAGGCCGTGATGTACCGCACCGTGAGCAACAACTTCAAGCCCGGTGAGCCTTTCGACTATGACATGCTGGTGTTCTTCACCCCTGCCGGCATCAGGTCTTATATCAGCAACTTCCCCGACTATGCCGATCGCCATGTGGTGATCGCCGCCATGGGATCAACGACCCTCGAGGAGGCCACTAAGGTGGGGCTGACGGTCGATGTCACCATCACGCCCGAGAATCCGTCGATGGCCAGCGCTATCGGCCATTACTTGAAGAAAGCTCAGGCCGAGGAGGAGAAGGAAGAAAAGAAGGCTGCTAAAAAGGCCGCCGCTAAGCCTGCTGCCAAGAAAGCCGCGCCAAAGAAGGCCGCTGCTAAGCCCGCAGCAAAGAAAACCGTGACCAAGGCCGCCAGTGCCAAGAAGGCGCCTGCCACCCGCAAGGCTGCCAAGAAGTAATCAGGCACTTTTAATTCTTTGGAAGATCTTTTCGGGGTATGTCTTGGACATGCCCCGTTTTTTATGTAATTTCGCATCCGGAATGGATTACAAACTCAGCAAAGACGAGAAACTGACCAGCCGCACGGCCATCGAGCGGCTCTTCGACGAGGGCAAGTCGATCATGGCTTTCCCCCTGCGCGCCGCCTATCGCCTGCGCCCCTGCGGGGAACACCCCGTCCAGTTCCTCATCTCCATTCCCAAGAAGCGCATCCGCAAGGCCGTGGGACGCGTCACCCTGCGCCGCCGCACCCGCGAGGCCTACCGCCTCGCCCGCCGCGAGTTGTTGCTCCCGGCACTGGAGCAGCATGGCATCGGTGTGGACATCGCCTTTGTCTATCTGGACAGCACGCCCGTGCCCTACAGCGTCATCAGCGAGAAGATGAATCACCTGCTCACCCGCATCGCCCAAGAGGCGGCCGAGCAGCAACTCCCCGACAACAAGGAGGAATCCAAATGAGCAAAATTGTCGATGGAATCAAGTATGTGTGGCACGCGGTGATGAGTTTCATCGGACGCATGCTCATTCTGCCCATCCGCTTCTACCAGAAATACCTGTCACCCCTCAAGCCCCCCACCTGTCGCTTTACGCCCACCTGCAGCCAGTATGCCATCGAGGCGATACGCAAGCACGGCCCCTTCAAGGGCTTGGGGCTTGCCATCTGGCGCATTCTGCGGTGCAACCCGTGGGGCGGCAGCGGCTATGACCCCGTTCCATGATGGAGATACTCGACATCCATACTCACCGCCTAGATGCCCAGGGCGCGCTCATCTCGGTGGACCCGCGGCAGTTCGATCCGCAACCCGGTCGCTGGTATTCGGTGGGCTTCCACCCCTGGCACGACATCGGCACGCTCACCACTGCCGACTGGGCCGTGCTGGAACAGTGCGCGGCACACCCCCAAGTGCTCGCCATCGGTGAGACAGGCATGGACTCCCTGCGCGGCGGTGATATCAACATCCAGGCTACCGCTTTTCTCCGTCATCTGCAACTTGCTCACGCCATCGGCAAACCCGTGGTGGCACATTGCGTGAGGACCGCCCAACGGCTGCTCAATGTGAGGCGACAGGCAGGACTCACCGGCGTCCCACTCGTCATTCACGGCATGCGCGGCAATGAACGCGTCGCGCAGCTCTTGCTCGATAGCGGCTGCTTCCTGTCCTTCGGGCCGCGTTTTAACCCTGCAGCTCTCGCCGCCACGCCGCTCGACCGCCTGCTCATCGAGACCGACGACAGCCAAACGCCCATCAACGAGGTGGCAACCCTCGTCGCCCAGGCCCTTCACCTCACGCCACAACAAATCAAAGACACCGCCAAGGCCAACGCCCAAATGTTGCTCGGACAGCCTACACACTAAGCCGCAAAGACGCTAAGCGTTTTTATTCTCGGAAATCTCAGAGCCCTCGGATTTCTCGGATCTACAACTCCTCACTCCTAATTTATAACTTATAACCGCATCCGCATCCATCGAGAACCGATGAATGCGGATGCCTCAGTTTATTCAGAAATTTCAGTTGTTTTAATAGTAGAAATCCACCTCGTCAGCGAGTTTAGCGAAGAATGTCAATGCGTCAAGCAAGCAGAGTTTCTTGCCGTCCTCCTTGACCCACATCGTGGTGTAGCCATCCTTCAAGTCCTTGCTCTCCATGGTGCACTGCATCTGCATGTTGTCGATAGTGCTGGTGAAATAGAGTGCGGCAAGCGCGTTGCTGAAGATGGCCTTGGCAGCATTGTTATCACCCATCGTGGCGCTGGAGTTGGAGTTATTGAACTTGTAGTAGAGAACATTGTTGTTCTCACCCAGGATAATCTTGGGATCATCGGGGGATTCCTGCAGCACATACTCGCTGCCCTCGCGTGTGCCATACTCGCCCATGGGAGTCATGTCGATGATGCTGTGCAGATCGCTGGCCTTGGGCGTCTTGGTGGCGACAACAACATTGAACTCACCCTCGCCCAGGTTGTTGCTGGCGGCTCCGATGGTAACCGGGCCATTGATGGACTTGAAGATGTTGAGAATCTTTGCAAAATCGGGGTCGTCATAGGCTTCGCCGAGCAGGTTCTTCACGAGGTCAAAATCAGCGATGGCCTCGCCATTGATGCACAAGCTGAAGACGATAGCGTTATCGCCGGCGGGCATCATCTTCACGAGGTCGGCGTCAGGCTTACTGGTCATCTTCTTGACCAGCTTCATGTAATCACTGTTCTTGTCGAACTCGTTCTCGGTCCGGACATTGATCTCGTTGTCGGCAAGGTTGATATGGATGGCCGAGGATTCGACATCAAAGAGGTCCATCATAGTGGAAGCTGCCATGGATTCCGGGTCGTAGCCGCCGTCTAACTCACGCGCAGCCATTTTCCTGAACTTCTTGGTATCCATGAAGATGTTCACATCATCGTCGGTGCCCAACGCCTTGACAATGGCATCGTTGTCCGACATGCTCTTTTTAGGCTTGAGCAAGGTGATGAAATCGTCCTCGACGCCTTCATCCCAAACCTCGGTGACAAACAAAGTGCCGTCCTTGATGACAAAGATATTAGGCTTATTGCTCGCTACCAGCACATCGCCTTTCTTCTCAAAGTCCACTTCGGCCTTCTCCTTAAGATACTCCTGCATCTTTTTCTCATCATCAAGAGGAACGAGGAAGACAAATTCAAAGTCACTCTTGCCATTGAGGGCACCGTTGGGCATGAAGCCATAGCAGCAACCACTGAAGTCGATTCCCGACTCCTGCAACTTGTTCATCTCTTTCTCAACATCCTTGGCGTCACCAGACTGGTCCTCAAGCATCTTCTTGAATTTCGGGGGAAGCAGGAGCTTGCCGTCTTTCTGACGGATGCCCGAGTGCTTGATGAGTTGAGACAGGTCGGCCTTTAGGACAACAACGGCATCTGACGGGATATACTCCTGGGTCTTGTCCTTGGTACATGATGTGGCGAGCAGGAGCACCGCCAGCGTGAGGAATAAACACTTGATCAGTTTCATAAAGCAATGATTGGAACCAATGAGTTGATAACAATAGAAAAGTGACGAGGAGAGTGGCTCCGTTATTCCCCATAGAAGTCGCTTCTCTTGACTTAATTCTTCTTGAAATGAATGGAGCGCTCAGGTTAAACAATACAGGTAAGGTAGAACCCGAGGATTGGCAGGACTCTATTCATTTGGGCCGGCATTTCAGCTTGATTGTGCAAAAATAATGCATTTCGGTGAAAACAGCAAGTTATACCGAAAGAAAAAGACTTTGGGCAAAATGAGGAGCGGCCAGGAAACGATTTCCTGGCCGCCCTATAATGATTCCTCTCAATGGAGAGAGGAGTGGGTGTCACTCGGCGGAGTCGTCTCTTGCCTTGATGGCCTTGGAGACTGATTTCACCTTGACGGTATCCCTTTCAGATTTAGCCACCTTGTCGCTTTGGCCACTGTCGGCACCAGCCATCTCCTTAGCGGGCCCATAGTAGTAGCCGGCGGGACGATAAGCCGTGTACTGATAGAAGTGGTAGTCGGTTGACAGAATCAGGTAGCCGTACCGGTCAAAGCCATAGTACAGGTTCTCCCAATCACCGTCATCGTAGCTGATGTACAGGCGGTCGCCACGGGTCTCCCAGAAGAAGCCGATAACCACATACTGCCCATAGTAGTTGTAGCAGGTATAGCGGCCGGTGTTGTTGCCGTAGAAGTCGTAACGCACCACATCAAAACCATAGATGTCATACTCTCCATAACCGTCGCAACCGTATTCCGATTCCCAGCTGCCGACGATATCATCAACATAATAAGGCGAATCCCATCCACTGCAGGACACCATCGCCATCGACAGCGATGCAAGAAGCATCATAAAGTATATCTTTTTCATAGCTCAAACAGTTTTAAATGGATTAATAGTGTTGCAAATTTAACTCTAAAAGTCGGCACTCGCCTAATGTTTTTGAAAAAAATGCGCGTGCCACCGGTGTGAGGGGCAGCACGCGCCACCCAGAAATTAACGATGTTGGCTAAAAAAGCACTTACTAAAAATTCACACCTATATTGATTGTGAAGCACCCGTTGTGGGTGTCATCGAAGCTGTCTTGGCCAATGTTAGCCAGACCGATATCGTAGCTGGCATCAAGGTAGAGCATGTTGAAGCCCACGCCGCATCCCAGTTTCAGGCCGCCATCAAAGCGGTTGAAGTAGCCGTTCTCATAAGAGCTGAAAGCAGTCCTCGTGCCATAGTTCTTGATTTCGCCATCGGTACCCAGGGCCAGGTATGCGCCAGCATAGGGCTGAATGCTCGTCTGATTGCCCACAAAGTGCTTGTACTTGATAATCAGGGGCACCTCCAGGTAGTTCAGGTCGTAGGTGAACTTCTCGTGTCCCGAGCCGCTCTTGCCACCTTTCTGGCTATAGTAGAGTCCCGTTTCGAGGAACAGGGGAGCGCGGTAAGAGAGTTGGGTGCCAGCGGCGAACCCGATGTTCAGGCCGCTCTTCACGCCGCTACCGTCAAGCAAGGGGCTCTCGCTGCTCACATGAGAGGCGTTCATGCCCACGCGCAAACCGAAGTAATAGCGGTGCCAGGCTACATACTCGTTGCCGTGACGGCCCACGGTCTGCACACGCGGATTGTATCCGTAACGGTAACCGGGCTGGGCGATAGCGGGTATCGCCAGGAGCATGCAAAACAGGCTGATGAGTAATGTCTTTTTCATTGTCGTCAAGTTTTAATCGGTTAGTGTTTCTTGTCGTTTAGACTCGGCAGGGCATTGAAAGTTTAGGCACATTTCTATCAAAACCGATTAGCGAGCCGCTCTTACCGACCAATCGGATAAAATAACCGACAAACGGGATTTGGTTTCTAGTCCTTAGTCCCTAGTCCCTAGTCCTTAGTTTCTAGTTTTCTAGATGAACTAGATGTTCTAGAGAAGCAGTTATCACTCCTCACTTCTCACTCCTAGCTACCAAAAGCTAGAGCGTCCTCAGATATTGAACCAGTGACTGGGTGTGAAGCATCTTGGAGATAGCGCCTTGCTGTATCTCAATACAGATAAGCAGCGCCACAGCAACAAGCACGACAAAGGTAATGATCCAGATGAGATAGGCACGGCGCCAGCGGCCCTCGAACAGGCGGCACAGCACATACATCGCAACCGGGACAAACAGAGGTTCGATGGGGGTCACATAGCGGGCGACCGAACCGGCCATCACATAAGCGATGACGGCAAAGGACGCTGCCGGCCACCAAGGCCACACACCCATATTCTCGTTACGGCGCCAACTGATCCAGAAGTAGTAGAATAATGATGTGCCACCAATAAAATACCAGCCATAAGTCATGCGCGAGAGCAGGTTTAGGAATGACTGGTTCTCGTAATACACCCACGGGAAGGGGATGATGAACTGGACCGACATGGTGAGCGGCAGCATCAGCAATTTGTGCCAGAGAGAGTAGAGGAAATAGTAATTGAGCAGGTCATGGTAGAACTGCTGGGACTCGGACATGACATAGAAACGCTGCATGTTCCAGCCGCCTGTGGCAATCTCGGCATGGCGGTTGATGGAATAGGACGAGAGAGAATTACCTAGGGCGAGTGATAACCCGATGACAACGAGCATGATGACAGCAAGAGGCCAGTCTTGACGCCACTTGGGCAGCGCCATGATAATCACGCCCAGCACGATAAAGTAGAGGTAAGTTGTACGCACCAGCGCTATCAGCACACACGCCAGCACAAACAGTAGAATGTCTTGCCACATGGGATGCCGCTCCTCGTCACCTGACGCGAACGATGCCAAAACATACCCCGCCAACGCCACAGCGAAGCAAATGGAACCTTCCTTGAGGATGCTAGTGCTCAGCATGAGCAGATAGATGAGTAGGCAAGACATCACCATGCCTCCAGCAAGCAGCACACGCGGTGATTGCGAGACACGGTGGGAGAGCAACCGCCGCGTAGTCATACCTGTCAGCACCACTGTCATAAGCGAGAACATCAGGTTCAATGCTTGGGGCCAAACCACGCTCACGCCCAGCACCTTCCACAAACCGAGCATCATCATGGGGAATCCAGGGAAGACCACCTCATTTGCCTCGACGCTTCCGTCATACCTGCTTAAAGCCCATTTGTAGTAATTGCGTCCGTCTCCGCTCAGGTTAGGTGTCTGAAGCGAGAATTCGTCAAAGATGGTCCATCGTTCCAGTCTGACATAGTCTATTGACATGAGCATTACAGCCAAGAGGAATAACACAATACAGGCCACCGCCGAACTCCCACGGCTGCGCGCCAAGGTGATGCGCGGCACAAGGTAAGCCACAAGATAAGCCACCGACACTTTTATGCCATCGGCAAAGCCGAAATGCTGCGACGCCACGACACACAGCGTTGCAAAGGCGATGGCCTCGACAAGCATTAGTAGTTGACCGGATATCGTGGGTCGGTTTCTCATTTTACTGGTTTGCGGAATCTTTAGTAATAGTTTATATACACTACTCAAGGTCACAAAAGTAGTACTTTTTGGTAGCTTGAACAAATTTTTCGCATAATGCTTTTCCTTTTCACTTAAAATATCTAACTTTGTATGTTTAAACCGAACTTAACCAAAATCTGTCATGGGCATTGAACCGATGAAAATAGATGTCGATAAAGTGCTTCGGGAACGACTCTCGAAACGCTACAAGTACATCCCGCGCTTTGTCGTGAGATGGCTTGAACGCACCATCTGTCAGGACCGGCTCAATGCGATTCTTGAGAAAATGGCGGGCAAGAACAGCGTTGATGCCGCCACCGCAGCACTCGACGAAATGGGCATCACACTGGAGGCAACAGGACTCGAGAATCTGCCGCAGGGACGCTTCATGTTCGTCTCCAACCATCCGTTAGGCGGACTGGACGGCCTGGCGCTCATCTCGCTGATAGGCAACCACTACAACCGCCAGATCAAATTCCTTGTCAACGACCTGCTGTGGGCGGTAGAGCCCCTGCGTGGCGTGTTCCTGCCCGTGAACAAGTATGGACGGCAATCGCGTGAGGCTGCAACCGATATCGAAGCCGCTCTCAAGAGCGACAACCAGTTCATTACATTCCCCGCGGGCCTGTGCTCACGCATGCAGCCCGACGGCACCATCGCCGACTTGACATGGCAAAAGGCCCCCGTCGTCCAAGCCGTGAACTACCAGCGCGACATCGTGCCCATCTTTTTCGATGCACGCAACTCGCGTTTCTTTTACCGCTTTGCCAAGTGGCGCAAGAAGTTGGGCATCAAGTTCAACATCGAACTCATCTTCCTGCCCAAGGAAATGATTAAGCAATCCGGCAGCACACTGAAGATTGTGATTGGCCAGCCCATCCCCTATACGGATCTTGAAGCCTCTAAGCCCAAACAGGAAGCAGCACGCCTGCGTGATATTGTCTATTCTATGGCCCCCTCGCCATCTAAACCCTAAGATAACCTATGGAACCGATTATTGCACCTATCCCCGTTGAACTGATAGAACAGGAACTCACCCCTGAACGCCGGTTGCGCCAC
>JAFZSS010000136.1 GCA_017619255.1 Muribaculaceae bacterium | reverse complement strand
TGTCCTCACCCCGATTATCATGGCCATCTTTGCCGCGCTGGCAAGGAAGGGCAAAGCCATTTCCACACCGCGCAAGATCGTTATCGGTATGTTTATCACCGGTTTGGCATACCTGTTCCTGGTTATCTTGAGCACGAGTTACGACTATCCCAATGGTGAGACCTTCCGTGCCCTGGGCATTGACCAGCAGGCAGCCATGAAGTCGCAGTGGTGGGTACTCATTGCCACCTACTTCTTCCTGACCGTTGCCGAGCTGTTCATTTCGCCGCTGGGTCTGTCGTTCGTATCGAAGATCGCTCCCAAGCACCTGCAGGGTATCTGCCAGGGCTTGTGGCTGGGTGCTACCGCGCTGGGCAACCTGTTCATCTGGATTGGCCCGGTTATGCTGAACAAGATGCCCAAGCTGTGGATGTGCTGGGCAGTGTTCCTGGTTATCTGCCTCGTCGCCATGGGCGTTATGTGGGGCATGGTCAACTGGCTGGAGCGTGTCACCGGCGAGAAAGAGTAATTGCTTCTCACATTATTAACCCATAGGAGAATCTAGAGGATCTAGAGTGACTAGATTTTCTAGATTCTCTAGTTAAAGAGAAAAAGATTATGTTTGAAGGACAACCTAAAGGACTATTCGCGTTGGCACTGGCCAACACAGGCGAGCGCTTCGGCTACTACACGATGATTGCCGTGTTTGCCCTGTTCCTGCGCGCCAACTACGGGCTGTCACCGGCATTGGCCGGCACGATCTACAGCTCGTTCCTCATGCTCGTTTACTTCCTCCCGCTCATCGGAGGTTTCCTTGCCGACAAGTTCGGTTTCGGCAAGATGGTGACCACAGGTATCATCATCATGTTCCTGGGCTACCTGCTGCTGTCGGTTCCGCTGGGAGGCAACACCTTCGCACTGGTGGTGATGATCGGCGCCCTGCTGCTCATCGGCTTCGGTACCGGCCTGTTCAAGGGCAACCTGCAGGTGATGGTAGGCAACCTCTATGACGACCCGCAATATGCCTCGAAGCGCGACGCGGGATTCTCGCTGTTCTACATGGCCATCAACATCGGTGCCTTGTTCGCACCGACAGCAGCCATCAAGATCACCGAGTATGCCCAGAATGAGTTGGGCTTCACCGCTCCCGGCGAGGCCTACCATTTCGCCTTTGCCGTTGCGTGCGCGTCGCTCATCCTGTCGATCGCAATCTATTACCTGACTCGCCCCACTTTCCGTCACACCGAGGGCGGCACCAAGCAAGCCGCCAAGGCTGAAAACGCCAAGGCCGAGCCCGAGCTTTCCAAGGATGAGACCAAGCGCCGCATCATCGCGTTGATCCTGGTGTTCATCGTGGTCATCTTCTTCTGGATGGCATTCCACCAGAACGGCTTGTCGCTGACCTACTTTGCCGACGAGTTCACCGCCAAGACCTCCAGCGGCCTGCAAGGCATGGCCTTTGATGTGTGGAACCTGGTGTGTGTCATCTTCATCGTCTATGCCGGTTTCTCGCTGTTCCAGAGCAAGACCGCCAAGGGCAAGGGCATCTCGGCCGCCATCATCGCTGCCGCGCTGGGCATCCTTTATTACAAGTACACCCGCATCAGCGGCACGGTTGATGTCTCTGCTCCCATCTTCCAGCAGTTCAACCCGTTCTATGTCGTGGCATTGACACCCGTATCGATGGCCATCTTCGGCTATCTCGCCAACAAGGGCAAGGAACCGTCGGCACCGCGCAAGATTGCCTATGGTATGATTGTCGCTGCCGTGGCCTACGCCATCATGGCGTTTGCCTCGGTGGGACTGCCCCTGCCGCAGAGCCAGATCGGTGCTGACGGCAATGCCGTGGGCATGCATGTGGCCGATGTGACGCCCAACCTGCTGATCGGCGTCTATCTGGTGCTGACCTTCGGCGAGCTTCTGCTTTCACCGATGGGCATCTCGTTTGTCAGCAAGGTGGCTCCTCCCAAGTACAAAGGCGCCATGATGGGTGGATGGTTTGTGTCCACCGCCATTGGCAACCAGCTTGTCGTCGTGGGCGGCCTGCTGTGGGGCAAGGTGCCCTTGTGGGTATGCTGGAGCGTCTTCCTGGGCGTGTGCCTCGTCGCCGCCATCTTCATGTTCATCATGATGAAACGCCTGGAGAAAGTCGCTAAGTAACCAACAACATCAAGCGAGGCGGAGCCTCGCAATACCTCGACATTTTTAAAACGGTTCAATAATGGCAAGAAAAAGTGGTTTTTTTCTTGCCATTGTTTTCTCCTTGCACTACCTTTGCACTTTAATTCTGTAAACAAATGGAAGAAGTAACTTATCAGGGCCTCACATTTGAGCCGTACATCAGACGAGAAGAGATTGCCAAGCAAGTGCGCCGCCTTGCCCAGGAAATCAAGCGAGACTACGCTAACGAGAAGCCCCTGTTCCTGTGTGTCCTTAATGGTTCTTTCATCTTTGCTGCCGACTTGTTCCGCGCCTGCGACCTGCATGACGCCGAAATCACCTTCATCCGCTTCAAGTCCTATGAAGGCATGGAATCGACGGGCAAGGTGAAGGAAATCATGGGCTTGTCCGAGGACCTCAGCGGCCGCAACATCCTCATTGTGGAGGACATCATCGACAGCGGTGTCACCGCCGCTCAGTTGCGCAAGGAACTCGCCAAGCACAACCCCAAGAGCGTGAAGATGGTGTCGCTGCTGTTCAAGCCCGACGCGCTGACCGTAGGCGAGGGCCCCGAGTATGTGGGCTTCAAGATTCCCAGCAAGTTCATCCTGGGCTACGGCCTGGACCTCGACGGACTGGCGCGTAACTTGGCCGACATTTATGTACTGAAAGAGAAATAACCACAATTCAATTTATAGATTAACCGGTATGTTGAACATAGTCATTTTTGGTGCGCCCGGATCGGGCAAAGGCACCCAGAGCGATAAACTGATTGAGCATTACAACCTGTTCCACATCTCGACGGGCGATGTGTTGCGCGACAACATCCGCCGCGGCACCGAGCTGGGCCAAATAGCCAAAGGCTTCATCGACCAGGGTCAACTCGTGCCCGACGCGCTCATCATCGACATTCTGGCACAGGTGCTTGACGAGAACAAAGAGAAGGCCCAGGAAGGCGTCATCTTTGACGGTTTCCCCCGCACCATCCCTCAGGCCGAGGCATTGGAGCAACTGCTCGCCGAACGCGGCACGCAGATTGACGCCGTTGTGGGCCTCGAGGTCCCCGAGGAGGAACTCATCAAGCGCATCCTGCTGCGCGGCCAGATGAGCGGCCGTGCCGACGACAACGAGGAGACCGCCCGCAAGCGCCTGGAGGTGTACCACAACCAGACCTCGCCGCTGAAGGCCTACTACGAGGAGCAGGGCAAGTACCGCGCCATCAACGGGTTGGGCACTATCGACGGCATCTTTGAGTTGATCAAGGAGACCCTCGACAATAATTAATCCTTGCGGTAAACACAGCCCGACAAATAATGAGCGACAATCAAGAACAGGGCTCGAGCCTGTGGCAACGCATCATGCAGAACATCCGTTACTGCATCCATGATGTGTGGGATGACACGCGCTCGTTGTGGTCGGTCAGGATGGTCAAGATTGTGAACCTGAGCGTCCAGTCTTTCCTGGACCGCGACCTGCAGATTCGCGCTGCCGCACTGACCTACAACACCGTGTTGGCCATCGTGCCGGCCCTGGCGATGCTGTTTGCCATCGGTCGCGGCTTCGGGTTCCAGAACCTGTTGCAGACCGAGCTGTTCCGTTACTTCCCTGCCCAGCGCGAGGCGCTGGAGACGGCCTTCACCTATGTGGACAACTATCTGGCCCAGGCGTCACAGGGCGCGTTCATAGGTATCGGACTGATTTTCCTGCTGTGGACATTGATCTCGCTCATGAGCAATGTGGAGGACACTTTCAACCATGTGTGGGGCGTCACCACCAAGCGGTCGCTCCAGCGCAAGTTCACCGACTACACCGCTTTGTTCCTGCTCCTGCCGGTGCTGATGGTGTGCTCGGCGGGTATCTCCATCTTCATGAGCGACACCGTGCAGCATGTCTTTGACGGCGACCTGGTGTCACCGTTGATGCACCGCCTGCTGGCCTTCATGCCCACGGTGATTTCCTGGCTCGTTTTCACCGCTGCCTACTACATGGTCCCCAACACCAAGGTGAAGTTCAGCGGTGCCTTGTTCGCGGGCATCCTGTGCGGCACGCTGTTCCAGGGAGTGCAATGGCTGTTTGTCACTGGACAGATGTATGTGTCCAAGTATAATGCCATCTACGGCAGTTTCGCCTTCCTGCCCTTGCTGCTCGTGTGGCTGCAACTCTCGTGGCTCATCGCACTGGCGGGCGTGGTGCTGACCTATGCCTGGCAGAATTTTGAGAACTTTGCCCATCGCCAGAAGGCCAAAGACATCTCCACGAGCTACTCTTATACGCTGGCTGTCTCCATCCTGAGTGTCGTTGCCAACCGCTTCAAGCGGCGTGAGGCCGCATTGACACGCACGGAGCTCCTGCGCGACTACGAACTGCCTGCCACGCTGGCCGACGACCTGCTCAACCGCCTGAAGCGCGCCGGGCTGCTCAACACCATCGCTGCCAGCGAAAAGAACGGCGAAGAAGGCTACCAGCCGGCATTTGATCCCGATGAGATGACTGTTAACGAGGCCATCAACCGACTGGGCGAAGTGGGCAACACAGCATTCATCCCTAAGGCCGACAGCCGATTTGCACCGGTATTTGAGCGCTTCAAGCAATTGCATGAGCACCAGCAGGACACCGACGACCTGCCGCTCATCGAACTGTACAGCGAGGACACCGACGACAAAAAATAATGGAGAAATAGCGGCGATATCTCCAAAAAGTAGTATCTTTGCAGCCGCAACCGCACCGCATGCCTGAATGGTGGAATCGGTAGACACGAGGGACTTAAAATCCCTTGGCCATTGCGGCCGTGTGGGTTCAAGTCCCACTTCAGGTACCAATCAGGGCTGATAATCGTTTGATTACCAGCCCTGATTGTTGTTTTACAAACGGGGATTATTTCATGACCTCGATGATGGCTTTGCCCAAGTTGTTGACGATGTCGCTGGCCACCATGCCGTAGGTGCCGTGCTCCTGGGCGGCGAGGTCGCCTGCCAAACCGTGGAGATAGACGCCGAGAACAACGGCCCAGTCGGGCTGGTAGTTCTGGGCGATGAGTGCCGAGATGACACCGGTGAGGACATCACCGCTGCCGGGCGTCGCCATGCCAGCGTTGCCGCTGCTGTTGACATATACCTTGCTGTCGGGACGCACTGTCATGGTGTAATGACCCTTGAGCACGATGGTGATGTTATAACGCTTGGAGACATCGAGGGCTTTTTTGAGGCGCTCCTCGTCGGTGTGGTGCTCGCCAAAAAGGCGGTCAAACTCGATGGCATGAGGCGTGATGACCGAGCGGGGCGGGATGCTCTTGAGCAGCATGGAGCGCCGAGCGATGCAGTTGAGGGCATCGGCATCAATCAAACAGGGGCGCCTGAAGTTCATGATGAACTGGTGAACGGCCTCAAGCGTCTCGTCGTTGACACTCATGCCCGGTCCCAGGGCTACAACGCTATAGGTGTGGCGCAGGTCGATGCCTGTGGTCACGAGTTCGTTGCGATCAGGCTCAAAAAGCGCCTCGGGAACGGCGGTCTGCAGCACCTGGTAGCCACAACGGGGGGCGTGGACCGTCACCAATCCCGCACCGGCACGCAGGGCGCCCTTTGCAGCCAGTACGGCGGCTCCCATCATGCCGTAACTGCCGGCTATGAGCAGCACGGTGCCGTTGTCATACTTATTGATAAAGGGATTGCGCGGACGCATCACATCGTGCACATCATCGCGCTCGATGAGGTAGAAGTCGGTCGGCGTGCGCGCCAAGCTCTCACGGTCCAGCTCAAGGTCTAACACCTTGCAGTCTCCCACAAACTCGGCATTCTCCGAGAAATAGAAGGCGAGGCGCTTGCACTGGTAGGTGAGGGTAAGGTTGGCGTGAATGATGTTGCGGCGGTCGTTGCCCATGTTCCACTCGCCAAACATGCCCGAGGGCACATCCAACGACACCACATAAGCCCCACTGGAGTTGATGTACTGCACCAACGCGGTGTAACCGCCCTTAAGGGGCGTGCGCAAGCCGTTGCCAAACAATCCGTCGACCACCACATCGTTCTCATCGAGGGCCGGCGGAGTGAAGTTGGTGATCACCTCGTTGAAGTCGAAATCCTCGCCAACGGTCTCGAGCAGACGGTCGCGGTTCACCAGGCACGATTCAGACAACTGGGCGGACTTGATGTTGAACAGGTAAACCTCGGGACGGTAGCCCTGCTCATACATCATGCGCGCCACCGCCAGAGCGTCGGCACCGTTATCGCCAGGACCGGCAAAGATGACAAAGCGCTGAGACATCCTCCAGCGTGAAATCAGCTCATAGGACACTGCCGAAGCTGCACGCTCGATGAGATCCAGCATCCTGATATTCTCTTTTTCCAAAGTTCGGTCGCCGATGCGACGAAGGCCATCGTTGGTGAATATTTTCATTGTGAATTGGGTATTTTCCAGTTATCTGATTAGAAAGAGCAAAGTTACTTCTTTTTTGGCGGATTAAAAGCAAAAAAAACATAAAACTGACAAAATTATTATCATGAAATAATGTTAACAGAGCCATAGCCGTGAATCAGAGGTTTTTAACGACAAGAAGGCATTTTTGACTCAAAATAGCCGTTACTGACGAGGAAAATGGCCATTTATTACTGAAAATAGTAGCATTCGGATGATGGCATTTCAATTTTTTTTCTATCTTTGCGGCTTGAAAATAAACAACTAACATCAACTATTCGATAGCAATAATGAAAAAACATTTACTATTTACCATGGCTCTCATGTTGATGGGCGCTACCTCTTGGGCGCAGTCACTCAACATCGGTGGCCACCGCGCAGTGCTGGACAGCCTTAACAACATATGGCTGTGCAGCGTTCCGCAATCTTACTTTGGAAACGACTTTGAAGCCCAGGTAACCTTTGGTGACGAGTTGACCAGTCTGGTCATCGACACCATCGAGGTGGCCAGTGGTGACACCATCACCTTTGCAGGCATCGAGGGTGGCAAGAACTACCTCGTGACGGTTATTGACTCGGTAGGCGACACCATTAGCCGTAACATCACCTTCACCTGGCTGCCCATCGTGGAGTTGAACGGCACCTTCGGCAACTCTTACTCTGAAGCCAGCGTCACTGTCAACGAGCCTGACTCGGCCTACGCCGAGCCCATGCGGGCCAAGGCCAAATGGCGTGGCGGTGCCACCAACCTTCCCGGCAAGCACAAACGCAACTACCGCATCAAGTTCCTCGACGAGGACAGCATGAAGATGGACCGCCGTTTCTTCGGCTTGCGCAAAGACAACTCTTGGATTCTGGATGCAGCACAGATGGACTTCCTGCGTGTGCGCAATCGCGTGGGCGCCGACCTGTGGCTCGACATGGCACGCCGCCCCTGGTATACCGACACCTTGCCCAATGCACACAACGGCTCGCGTGGCCAAATGGTGGAAGTGTTATTGAACGGCAAATATGCGGGTCTGTACAACATGTGCGAGCCCATCGACCGCAAGCAAATGAAGCTCAAACGCTATGACGAGGAGAACCAGGAATTCCACGGCCAGCTGTGGATGTCTTACAAGTGGACGCGCACCGTGGCCATGAGTGCCCCTGCCGCCGTTTCCCCGAACAGCGTCACCTGGGACGGCTTTGAAGCCAAATATCCCGACCCCGATGAAGTCAATGCCGTTAATTGGAATGTGCTGAAGAACGCAGCCCACTTCGCGACCCGTGCCGACAGAGACATGAAGCTGCGCCGTGACAGTACCTCATATTACTTTGACCTGCCCATCATGCAGGACTATTACATCTTCATCGTCACGCTGCAGGCACTTGACAACGAGAGCAAGAACATCTACTGGGCATGCTATGACACTCAGACCAACCCGCGTCTGACCATGGTGCCCTGGGACCTTGACATCTGCTTGGGTGCCAACTATTCCCCCACTGTGAACATTCCCGACATGATTTCTCCTGAGCGTGAGGCCAACTGGGTGTCGCTGCTTCCCATGGCCGACATGCTGGAAGTCAAGGAGTATTACATCGACATGGTCAACCGCTACAGGGAACTGCGCGAAACCATCCTTGACACCGACAGCCTCGTGAACCGCTACCGCAGCGCCATCGACAATCTGGAGAATTGCGGTGCCGCAGCACGAGAGGAGAGCCGATGGAGCGGTGATTCCGACCTTGCCAATAAGACGCTTGACCTGAGTGCCGAGATGGACTATGTCGAGAACTGGATCCGCCGCCACATGGCCTACCTTGACGAGAATGTGTTTGTAGATTGGAAAGACGCCATCAAAGGTGATGTCAACGGCGACGGTGAGGTCAACATCGCCGATGTCAACGCACTGATTGATATCATCCTGGGCGGTCCCGCTGATGGTGCAACCCAGGTTCGTGCCGATGTCAACGAGGACGGTGAGATCAACATCGCCGATGTCAACGCACTGATTGACATCATCCTGAGCGCATAAACCACGCCTCACGCGAGGCAACACACCCATACACTAAAGGGCTCACGCACTCAACTGTGCGTGAGCCCTTAGTTTTTGCCGACAGGCAACGCCAAGGGTTGGGATTCCACGCGAATCAAAAAAACGCAGCCCCGCATGGTGCGGAACTGCGTCATTTCCCCGTGATTCGCGTGGGGCTCGAACCCACGACCCCATCCTTAAAAGGGATGTGCTCTACCTGCTGAGCTAGCGAATCTCCGAAAAAGCGGTGCAAAGGTATAGCTTTTTTCCATACCCGCCAAATTATTTGGCGCTTTTTTGTTCTTATAGACTCTATAGATGCTATAGTAACTATAGTTGCTATAGTTGTTTACTGCGGTTTACTGTGCCACGAGTTTGCAGATCTCGATGATGGTGTTCATTGCCTTCTCCATCGAGGGGATGGGCACATACTCGAAGCGTCCGTGCATGTTCATGCCGCCGGCGAAGATATTGGGGCACGGCAGGTTCTTGAACGAGAGCTGGGCGCCGTCGGTACCGCCGCGGATGGGCTGCACCTTGGGGGTGACGCCGGCATTTTCCATCGCCTTCTTGGCAATGTCGATGATGTCCATCACCGGCTCAATCTTCTCGCGCATGTTGTAGTACTGGTCCTTGATTTCGCAGGAGGCGCAGTCCTGGAACTCGCAGTTGATCTTGCGGCACAGGTGCTCAATCTCACGCTTGCGGCTCTCGAAGCGGGCACGGTCATGGTCGCGGATGATATAGCTCAATGTGGTCTGCTCCACACCGCCCTGCATGTTGATGAGGTGGTAGAAGCCCTCATAGCCCTCGGTGTGCTCGGGAGTCTCCCAGCGCGGCAGCATCGTGGCGAACTGCAGGGCGACACGCATCGAGTTCAGCATCTTGTGCTTGGCGGCACCGGGATGCACGTTCAGGCCCTTGAAAGTGATCTTGGCACTGGCGGCGTTGAAGTTCTCATACTCCAGCTCACCCACGGCACCACCGTCCATCGTGTAGGCCCAGTCGCAGCCGAATTTCTCCACATCGAAGTGGTGGGCACCGAGGCCGATTTCCTCGTCGGGGTTAAAGCCCACGCGGATGTTGCCGTGTTTTACCTCGGGATGCTCCTGCAGCCACTCAACGGCGCTCAGGATCTCGGCGATACCGGCCTTGTCATCGGCACCGAGCAGCGTGTCGCCGCTAGTAACGATAAATTCCTGGCCCTTGTAGTCGTTCATCTCGGGGAACTGCTCGGGGTCAAGGACGATGCGGGGTTCCTCGCTCAGGACGATAGGCTCGCCCTCATACTTGACGATGCGGGGCTTCACGTCATGGCCGCTCATGTCGGGCGCAGTGTCCATGTGGGCGATAAAGCCGATGGTGGGCACGGGCTTGTCGGTGTTGGCGGGCAGGGTGGCAAACAGGTAGCCGTTCTC